>JBLIFE010000257.1:0-4137 GCA_047633515.1 Paracoccaceae bacterium
GGATCCACGGCCACTGCGCAACATATCAACCGCGCCATGGCGCAGAGCCTTGCCCCCGAAGCGCCGTTGATCGCGGAAACTGGCGGGCTGAACGCGATGATCGTCGATTCGACGGCATTGCCGCAACAAGCTGTGCGCGATACAATTGTCTCGGCGTTTCAATCGGCTGGCCAGCGGTGTTCGGCGTTGCGCATTTTGTATGTCCAAGAGGATGTTGCGCCGTCTTTCCTTAAGATGCTTTATGGTGCGATGGATGATCTGACGATTGGCAACCCGTGGCTGATGTCCACCGATGTTGGGCCCGTGATCGACGTGCGGGCGCAGGCGGGCATCAACCGTCATATCGATGCGGCCCGCGCCGAGGGGCGGGTGCTCAAAGAACTTGCTGCGCCCGAGGACGGTACGTTTATCGCGCCGACGGTGATAAAGGTAAAAGGCATCGAAGATCTTGAGGAAGAGGTTTTTGGCCCTGTACTGCATGTTGCAACCTATAAATCCCGCAACCTGAACCGCTTGCTTGATACGATCAACCGATCCGGCTTCGGGCTGACGTTCGGCCTGCATTCGCGCATTGACGACCGTGTTGAAAAGATCACCTCGCGGCTGAATGTCGGGAACCTTTATGTGAACCGGAACCAGATCGGGGCGATTGTCGGCTCGCAGCCTTTTGGTGGCGAAGGGCTTTCGGGTACTGGACCGAAGGCCGGAGGGCCCAATTATGTGCCGCGGTTTGCACAACCTGCTGCGGTGATCTGCGGTGAATTGAGCGAGGCACCGCTTGCGGCGTTCGGGGTCGTCGAAGCCGCACTGGCCGATGCGCAAAACGAGCCGCCCCGCAAGTTGGAGGCGCATGAGTTGCCCGGACCGACCGGCGAATCCAACCGGTTGTCGGTTTTTGGTCGCGGAACGGTGCTGTGTCTGGGGCCAACAGCCGAGCAGGCTGATGAGCAAGCCGCAATTGCTGTCGAAAACGGTTGCGTGGCGGTGCGTGTCGCGCCGGGGGTGACTGGCAGCGGTGCGATTGACGGGCGGTTTTATCCGGCTGATCTGGAACAGTTGAGCGGATTTTCGGTTGTGGCATTCTGGGGTCCCATCGCGACGCAGCGTGCGTTGCGTGTTGCGCTGGCAGCACGGGAGGGGGCGATATTGCCTTTGTCCATGTCGGTTGATCTGGCGCAGCGTTGCCGGATCGAGCGACACATCTGCATCGATACGACAGCGGCCGGGGGCAACACCGCGTTGCTGTCTGCTGCGGCTTCTTGACATCGAAACGGCGCGGCAGGGATCTGTCGCGCCGTATCACTCAGCCGTCGGTGTCTGGCTGCTTCTACTTCCGGCCGATCCTATTTCCGGCCTGGCCGTGTGCCCCCGAACCAGCGCCCGATCCGCCCGCGCGCGGCAGTTGTGCCCTCGCCCATCCGGTCCAAGGCGTCACCGACCTCTTCGAGGGCGGGATCGACGCGGTTGTCGAAAAACCGTTTGACCCGAACGTAAATTGCCCAGAAAATGGCAAACAGGAATGTTAGAAAGATGATGTTGAACCACGGGGTAAAGGTCACATCCGGCCCCGCGACAGGTTTCAACGATACGGCGTTCGGGAAAATCGAAATCAGTTCATTGCGCCAGCCGTAATGACGCACGGCCACCCACTTCGGGGTTTCCGAGGTCGACCGCAGATCACTTGCTTCGGTTTGCAGGTTGGTTGTGTTGAATTTGAAATACGGTGGCCAGATCCATCCGGTATCTTCATTGCGATAAACCATCGGCTTGCCGTTTGCGGCCTGGATCGTCTGAATAAAGAACACATCGCGGCTTGATCCGGCGGCGTTACCTGAATCCGCACTGGACCAGAAAAACGCGTTCTGGCCGAAATCTATCCGTTTTTCATAGGTATCGGCAATGCGCACGATATCTGTTTGCGGCAAGGTGTAGTGCAGGAAAGCTCCTATCACGAGCCAGACCATGGCCCAGAAGGTCCATTTAATATAAAACAACATTGCGCATACCTCGCTATTCGGTTGCCATATTGGCGGTTGGGCTTTGCAATGTCACCGGTTCAAACGCGCAAAGCGACCAAAAGTCTTTTCTTGCGGGGCCCGACACGGGGTCGTGCGGTATATTTTCGGGCGAAACAGGGCGTTTCCGGTGGTAAGGCCGAAAATCTTGGGTGGACGTGACCCGCCGGATTGTCGATTACTGGAGCAAAGCCCGCGGCCGTACCGATCCCGGGCAGATGACAGGAGATACTCTATGCGGCTTCAAACCTTTCTGGCGGCGTCGGCTGTGACGCTTTGGTCTGCGTCTGCCGGCATGGCAGCACAGGACAGCTTGACCCTCGGGATGGCGCTTGAGCCTCCGAACCTTGACCCCACAAGCGGTGCTGCGGCTGCGATAGACGAGGTGGTTTATGCCAATATCTTTGAAGGTCTGACGCGGTTTGCATCTGACGGGGCGGTTGTTCCGGGTCTGTCGAGCACGTGGTCGATTTCGCCTGACGGGCTGGTTTACACCTTTTCGCTACGCGGGGGCGTGTTGTTTCACGACGGCAGCACGATGGACGCACAAGATGTGAAGTTTAGCCTTGACCGGGCCCGCGCCGAAGACAGCACCAACGCACAAAAAGCATTGTTTACGGGTATTTCAGACGTAACGGTGATTGATCCGCTAACGGTGCAGGTGACTTTGTTGGCCCCTGACGGGAATTTTCCGTTCAAAATGGCGTGGGGGGATGCCGTGATTGTGGCCCCTGAAAGTGCCGAGACCCTCGCAACTGCGCCTGTCGGCACCGGCCCGTTCGTATTTGGCACCTGGGTGCAGGGCGACCGGGTCGAGATCGTGCGCAACGAGGCCTACTGGGGGGCCGCACCGGCACTGGCCCGCGCGACCTTCAAGTTCATTTCTGATCCCAACGCGGCCTTCGGGGCCATGATGGCCGGCGATGTCGATGCCTTTCCGAACTTTCCGGCGCCTGAAACGCTGGAGCAATTTACCACCAATCCGATGTTCAGCGTGATCGTGGGCTCGACTGAGGGCGAGACGATTCTGGCAATGAACAACCAGTCCGGGCCGTTGATGGATGTGCGTGTGCGCAAGGCGATTTCGCATGCGATCAACCGGCAGGACATCATCGACGGGGCAATGAACGGGTACGGCACACCGATCGGCACGCATTTTGCGCCGCATAACCCTGATTACGTCGACCTGACGGGGCAATCCGCGTTTGATCCCGAACTGGCAAAATCGCTTCTGGCGCAGGCGGGGGTGTCTGATCTGACGCTGCGACTGATGCTGCCGCCTCCGACGTATGCGCGGCGCGGCGGAGAGATCATTGCCGCACAGCTGCGCGATGTCGGTATCAACGCCGTGATCAGCAATCTGGAATGGGCGCAGTGGCTGGAGCAGGTCTTTCGGGGTAAGGATTTCGATCTGACCATCGTGAGCCACACCGAACCTGCGGATATCAATATCTATGCCCGCCCCGAGTATTATTTCCAGTACGACAATGCGGAGTTTCAGGCGATGATGGAGACGTTGAACACCACCAGCGATCCTGCGGCGCGGTCTGAAATCCTCAAATCTGCACAGCAGAAAATTGCCGATGATTATGTCAACGGATACCTGTTCCAACTGGCAAAAACAGGCGTTGCCAACGCTAAAGTAAACGGGTTGTGGGCAAATGCGCCGACGCAGGCCAATGATCTGACCGGCGTCAGCTGGTCCGACTAGCCCTGTGGCCCCAAACGGTAAAAAGGGCGCAGTGTTGCGCCCTTTTTTGTGTGTGTTTTAACCGACGATGTTCGTTTCTGGGCCAAACGGATAGCCCGTAATGTTGTCATTGCCGTCTTCGGTGATCACCAGAATGTCGTGCTCGCGGTAGCCGCCTGCGCCGGGTTGTCCTTGCGGGATCGTCACCATAGGCTCCATCGAGATCACCATTCCGGGTTCAAGCACGGTGTCGATGTCCTCGCGCAGTTCAAGACCCGCCTCACGCCCGTAGTAATGCGACAGAATGCCAAAAGAATGACCGTAGCCAAAGCTGCGGTATTGCAGCAAATCGCGCTCTGCAAAGAAGACGTTGATCGCTTCGGTAATTTCGGCGCAGCTTTTGCCGGGCTTGAGCAGGGACATGCCGTATTC
>JBLIFE010000258.1:0-4124 GCA_047633515.1 Paracoccaceae bacterium
TTGAATCGTGACGCGGGCTATAGCCTTCTCGAGACATTCGCCGAAGCCATCCGCTCGGAAAGCAGCGTTGCGCCAACCACTGTAACCCGCAACAGACCGTTGCAAACCGCCGTTGCGGCCCCCTAGCTCGCCGGATTGATCCACTCTCGCGCCCGAAGGGCGCCATGCCCAACGATGCAAATCGGCGGGAGCCCCCTTTTCCTTCCGTTCAACACCGAATAGCATAGTTCCATGAATTCAACAGATGATCCCATTCCCCGCGCCGGGCTTCGCGACCGTTACTGGGAACGGGTGCCACTCAAAAACATGAACTCCCGTGAATGGGAGGCGCTCTGCGACGGCTGCGGCAAATGCTGCCTGAACAAGCTGGAGGACCCCGACACCGGCGAGGTCGCCTTTACGCGCGTCGCCTGCAGGCTACTGGACGGTGAGACCTGCCGGTGCGGTCAGTACGACATCCGAAAACAATTCGTTCCCGATTGCGTCAGTCTGACACCGTCCAGCGTGGCCAAGGTCGCCTATTGGCTGCCACTGACTTGCGCCTATAAACTGCTTCACGAAGGACAGCCGCTTTATGATTGGCACCCCCTGATTTCAGGCACCGCCCAATCTGTTCACGATGCCGGAATATCCGTCCAAGGCTGGACTATTCCGGAATTCGAAGTTGCGGAAGAAGATTGGGAAGATCACATAATCGAAGGTTCGCTTTAATGTTTTTTGGTTCTGACAACACCGGTCCCGTTCACCCTTCTGTCCTTGAGGCGTTGACTCGCGCGAATACCGGATACGCCGCCCCATATGGAAGCGACGCCCTGACACTGGACGTTACCCACCAGATAAGAGATCTGTTCGAGGCCCCCAAGGCGGCTGTCTTTTTTGTTGCAACGGGCACCGCCGCGAACTCGATCAGCCTTGCTTGCCTGACCAAGCCTTGGGAGACCATATTTTGCTCTGACGTGGCGCACATCCACGAAGACGAGTGCGGCTGCCCCGAGTTTTTTACCGACGGCGCCAAACTGACCCTCGTTCCGAGTGTTGACGGCAAAATGACCCCCGACGGTCTGCGCAACGCCATCGAGGGCGAAGGGATCCGCGGCGTTCATGGCGTCCAACGCGGCCCCGTTTCCATCACACAGGCCACCGAGAAAGGCACCGTTCACACCCTCGACGAGATTGGCGCTTTGACCGACATCGCAAAAGAGTTTGGCCTGCCGGTGCAAATGGACGGCGCCCGTTTTGCCAACGCGCTTGTGACGCTCGGCTGCACTCCGGCCGACATGACGTGGCGTGCGGGTGTTGATGCGCTTAGCTTCGGAGGCACCAAAAACGGCCTGATGGGTGTCGAGGCTGTTGTTCTTTTTGATCCGAAGCACGCCTGGGAATTCGAACTCCGCCGCAAACGCGCCGCCCACCTGTTTTCAAAAAACCGTTTTCTTGCGGCACAGATGCATGCCTATCTGGCCAATGACCTCTGGCTCGATCTGGCTGCCCGCTCGAACGCGGCCTGCGCCCGTATGACCCGTGGTATGAAACAGATACCCGACGCCAAACTGCTCTATGAACCCGGCGCAAACATGATTTTTGCCAACTGGCCCCGCGCCACACATCAAAGACTGCATGATGCCGGTGCGGTTTACAACCTTTGGGGGCGCGGCACACTCGAAGGCGCCTCCGACGAACGCCTTGATGCGCGGCTGGTCTGTGACTGGTCCTGCGATTTGGCACAAATCGACCGCTTTATTGAGCTAATGCGTTAAAAACAGACAAATGAGCTTTGCCTTACACCTCTTCCAAAGGGCAGAATCGGTAAACAAAATACTTGAATTTTTAGGTCAAAGATTGTACGCTCTTGCCAGCGAAAGTTACCGCCTCGATCTTCTGTCTCCGTCATCGGCCGTCAGCTCTATCGATTCGTACTGACAGACGCCAGGCTGCCGCAACGACGTGGGCAGTATGATACTAAAGGAGACATACGGATGGCAAATGGCACCGTAAAGTGGTTTAACACAACCAAAGGCTATGGCTTTATCGCACCTGAATCCGGTGGCAAGGATGTATTTGTACACATTCGCGCACTGGAGCGTTCCGGCCTCAATGACCTCGCAGACAACCAGAACGTTACTTTCGATCTGGAAACCGGTCGCGACGGACGTGAAAGCGCCATCAACATCGCCGTCGCCTAAAGCGACGCCCAAAATTTATATGCCGCAGCCTTGAAATGAGCTGCGGCATTCTTTGTCCCGGGCCATGTGCGGGCAAGCCACCCGAACGCAACCAGCCTTCGACCGGCTTGAGTCGTCTCGCTGCCCCCCTCGCGCGTCAGTCTTGAATTACCTTTAAGATTTCGGCGGCCAAACTCTCTATTTCGAGAGCGGCTGGGCCGGTGCGGGCACATTCCGCAACACCGTACCCCTGCCCCAGCGCCTCGGCATAAAGCACCCTGTTTGCAAGCACTGTATCAGCTGTCGGGGTCTCCAACTCACGCAGTGCGTCACTCATCTGGCTGGTCAACCGTGTGCCCGTTCGCGCACGGTTCAAGACCAAAAGACTTGGTCGTCGCGCACGATCTGCAAGCTCAAGAACCCCTTCGGTTGCCCATAAATCCACCCGTGATGCCGCCACGGGAACGACAATCAGGTCTGCTTCACGCAAAGCAGGGCGCAAATCGGCGTCGGCCTTGGGCGGGGTATCGATGATAACAATATCATGCGACGCACGCAGCTTATCCGCCTCATAAGACACTCCCCATGCAGAGGCCGTGGAAAACGCCAGCCCCGGATGCTCCATCACATTGCGCCGTGTCATGAACCATCGCCCAAGGCTTCCTTGAGGGTCGGTGTCAAGAATTGCCACAGAAAAACCTTGTTGCAAGAAGCACACCGCAAGATTGGCCGCGACTGTCGTCTTACCCGATCCGCCTTTTTGTTGCGCAATCGTCAGTGTTTTGGCCGACATATGGTGCTCTCCTTTATTGCGACTATAATGGTCTCAACACTCGGCCCAATCAACTGGCAACAAAGCCCCGAACCAAACGGCTTTTTCCAATGTGGTGCTTTTTGACGGTCTAAGTTAGACAATGAAGGGATATGTTTATGCACGCAATCTCAAGCTCGCACCTGCGTTCAAGGCTGTCCCGCATTTCTTTTGCGGCGACCGCCATCATGCTCCTTGCAACCTCGGGCCACGCGCTTGATCGTCTGGATTTTGCCGTGTCAGGCACGGATCCGGGCCTGACAGAACGTGTCGAGGGGGCCTCTTTGCTCCGCGCGGCTGTTGCAGAAGACCGCGTTTCACCCGCCGATCTTCTGGCCACGGCCCGCGCCGAATACAGGGCCCTGACCGGTGCTCTTTATGGTGCAGGCTACTATGGAGCGTTGATACAGGTCCTTGTTGACGGCCGTGAGGCGGCAAGTCTTTCTCCGCTTGATGCGCCCGCGCGCATTGGCGTGATCACTGTGCGGATTGATCCGGGCCCGCAATTCCGCTTTGGCACGGCGTCTGTGACACCGGCAGCCGAAGGCACCGAATTTCCCGACGAATTCCGGGCCGGTGCGATTGCTGACAGCAACCTGATCGGCGCAGCCGCCCGCGCCGGTATCGAAGGCTGGCGTGCAGCCGGTCATGCAAAGGCCGACCTTGCAGGGCAGTCCATCACGGCAGATCACGCCCGCAAGACAGTGGATGCGCGCCTGCAGTTGGATCCCGGCTCGAAATTACGGTTCGGCCCGTTGCAGGTAAGCGGAAACACGCGTGTACGCACCGACCGCATTGTCGAGATCGCGGGCCTGCCAACCGGAGAGGTTTTTACCCCCCAAGCGAGCGAGAAATCTGCCGCACGCTTGCGCCGCACCGGCGCGTTCCGTTCCGTCGCGTTTAGCGAGGGCGACGCCATTGGCGGCGAGACACTTGCCATGGGCGTCGCTGTTGTCGAAGAAAAACGACGGCGGCTCGGGTTCGGTGCGGACCTGTCCTCGGAGGAGGGGCTGACGCTGTCGGGGTTCTGGATGCACCGCAATCTGCTTGGGGGCGCAGAACGCTTGCGGACCGACTTCGAGATTGCCCAGATCGGCGGGATTTCAGGCTCGACCGGAGCGGAAAGTTTTGACAGCGGGATCGACGTGACC
>JBLIFE010000259.1:0-4074 GCA_047633515.1 Paracoccaceae bacterium
GACTTCGCAGGGCCCACCGGCACACCGATTTATGCCACCGCTGACGGCGTGGTCACGCATGCCGGATGGCAGTCGGCTTATGGCCGCCTTGTAAAGATAAAACACGCCTTCGGGATCGAAACCCGCTATGCGCATCAATCCAGAATTCGAGTCAAAGTTGGCGATAGGGTCTCGCGTGGAGACCGGATCGGTGATATGGGAAATTCTGGCCGCTCAACCGGCACCCACCTGCACTATGAGGTGCGCGTCGGAGGCAAACCCGTCAATCCGATGATATACATCAAGGCAGCAAGAGATGTTTTCTAAGAGCAGAATTAACGAACCCGGTCCCGCCAAATCAGGTGCCACCGACACTCCAAAGACGCCCGACACCCCTACTTCCGGCGTGAAAAACCCTCTGGATCCAAAGTCCAGTGCGCCAAAGGCAAAGCCACCGGCGTCTATGCTTTCGTCTGATCTGACCGTTGTCGGAAACCTCAAGACAACAGGTGATATTCAGGTCGAAGGCACCGTTGAAGGCGACGTGCGTGCGCATCTGCTGACTGTGGGCGAAGGCGCCACGGTAAAGGGCGAAATTGTCGCTGACGACGTGGTTGTGAATGGCCGAATCGTCGGGCGCGTGCGTGGCCTGAAGGTCCGTCTGACATCGACCGCACGGGTCGAAGGCGACATTATCCACAAGACCATAGCGATCGAAAGTGGCGCCCACTTTGAGGGGTCCGTCCAACGTCAGGAAGATCCGCTTAATGCCACAGCAAAGGCAGCCAAGCCGACAGTGCCAGGTGGTGCCGGCAAGCCCGAGAACGGCTGATAGCACGCGACCAGCCTGTCACAGACTTAAATTTCAAAACGGCCAAGCCCTGCGCTTTGGCCGTTTTTTTTGCGCCGTCCGGGTGACAGGGCTACCCGCAGGACTTAGCGTCAACCGTCACAGAGCAGTCAACCTTCGGTGTGGCTCCTATTTTCAATCAGATTTTAACTAAATCCGCCGCAGACTGCCCGCATTGAAACCACTCATCGGAGATCAGGATCAGCGTGCACAATCATTACCGACTTTCCTATTTCTCCAAAAGGGCCACATGTCCGGCCCCCGAGATCGACAGAATTCTGTCGACATCAAAAAAGAACAACACACAGAACAAACTGACCGGAATGTTGCTTTACGATGATAAATCCTTCCTGCAACTGCTGGAGGGAGATCACAACGATGTCGCAAAGTGCTTTTTACGCCTCGTCGCAGACCCGCGCCACAAGGAAATCGATGTCATCTTTGCAATGCCCTCGCAGATCAGGCTTTTTGCGGGGTGGGACTTATGCGCCCTTGATATGTCGGACAAACGGCTCGATCTTTTAAAAATATGGTCGCGCCTGAAGCGAAAGGACAAGACACACCAACACGGTGCTGTTGAGCGCCTCTTTCTGGAGGCAAAGCCGCAATAGGCTGTTATTGGCACAACCGCCTTATGGCATTCGATATCTTGGCAAGTGGCAATTCATCCTCGACGCCCCCTGCTTTCAACGCTTCCTTTGGCATCCCGTAGACGACACAGCTTTGTTCGTCCTGGCCAAGCGTGCGTGCCCCTGCCTCGCGCATCTCAAGCAGGCCTTTGGCCCCGTCATCCCCCATGCCCGTCATAATCACGCCCACCGCGTTCTTTCCCGCAGTGCGCGCAACCGAGCGGAACATCACGTCAACCGACGGCCTATGGCGCGACACCAACGGGCCGTCGCGCACCTCGACCGCATAATTGGCCCCGCTGCGTGTCAAAAGCGTATGCTTGTTGCCCGGCGCAATCAGCACATGCCCGCGCAACATCCGGTCTCCGTTTTGGGCCTCTTTGACGGTCACGCCACAAATGCTGTCCAGACGGCGGGCAAAGGCGGCGGTAAATATCTCGGGCATGTGTTGAACAACCAGCACGGGCGGACAGTCGAGGGGCAATTCCTCAAGCACAACACGCAACGCCTCTGTCCCCCCCGTCGAGGCACCCAGAGCGATAATTTTCTCGGTTGTGCGTGCCATGGCCCTTGCCGAAGGTGGCGGCAAAACCGCATCAGCCGACAGCTTTTTTTCAATGCGGCGGGGCCGTTGCGAGCTTAACTTAGCTTGCGCGGCTGCCTTTACCGCGTCGCGGATCGTCATGCAGGCATCCTCGAAAAACTCCTTTACCCCCAATTCAGGCTTGCACACGATGTCTACCGCGCCCGCTTCCAATGCCTGGCTCAAGGTCTCGGATTCCGCCGACACCAAGGACGAGCAAATCACCACAGGAATAGGCTTTTGCGCCATCAACCGGCGCAAAAACGTAATGCCGTCCATACGCGGCATTTCAACGTCCAGCGTGATGACATCCGGAACCTGACGCTTGATCCGCTCGGCGGCGACAAACGGGTCAGAGGCCACCCCGATAACTTCCAGATCGGGATCTTCATCCAGGATCTGTTGCATGATCTGGCGCACCACGGCGCTGTCGTCAATGATAAGAACCTTGTACGGCTTTGGAGAAACGCGAAGTAGCATGCTGTCAGACCTTTTGATACGTGGACGGCCCGATGGACCTGAGGGTTGACCGTTTTGCAACTGCCTCGGCATGACCCGTCAGCAAAACACCACCGGGCCGAAGTCTTTCGATGACATTGTCGAGCACCGATTGCTGCGCCTCGTGATCGAAATAGATCAGCACATTGCGCAAGAACACCAGATCCGCCTGAAAGGGCCTGAGCGCCGGAATTTCCTGTAGGTTGCAGTATTCAAAGGCGGCTTTCTGGCGCAATTCAGGAACAATCCGGTACAGCGGCCGGCAGCGTTGATCCAGATTTTGCTTTGACTTCATTAAAAACCGCGACCGGCGACCAGCGTCAATTCCGGTAATTTCATCCTCCGTATAAGTCGCACTTTTCGCCTTTACGAGAATCTTACGCGAGATGTCAGTGCCGATAAGCTGAAATTTACTGTGGGCCGAGCTTTTCAGCGCCGCCTCCGCCAGCAACATCCCCGCCGACCAAAGTTCGACCCCCGTCGAGCTGGCCGCACTCCACAGGACAAGCGGGCGATCAAGCCCGCCCCCGTCTTGCGCCAGCATCGCAAGACCCTCTTTTTCAAGCCAGTCGTACTGATGCTTTTCACGAAAAAAGCTTGTTGTGTGGGTTGCCAAAGCCTCCACGACATACCGCATCTCAGCACCGCTGGCGTCGGCTTTTAGGCGGGTGATGTATTCATCAAAGCCAAGCATGCCCAGTTCGCGAACGCGCTTGCTGAGCCTGAGCCGGATGAAATCCGTTTTGTCAGCGTCGATCTGTATGCCCGACACGACCTTTGCACGCTCGACAATCGCCCGCGACTGCCGTTCCGTAATATCCAGCTGAGACAGCATTCCGTCCATATCGGTTGCCTTTGTTTTTCGGGTGAAACTATGAATATCGGGGGTTTTGTGGCGGTTCGAACTCGAGCCGCCACACGCACTCAACCAAAGTCGAACGCCCCGGGCACGTCGGATTTGCACAAGATACTTTCGATCCCGAGCACCATGGCGATGCCGTCATCTGTGCGCACCATCCCCTCGACGGCATCACACCGCCATCCGGAGAGAGTGTCGGGCACCGGCTCCAAGGTTTCCTTGGCCAAATCACGCACCCGCAGAACCTTTTCGGCGACGACCCCCAAGGACGTTGTGACGCCCTCGCGGACAAATTCGAACACGATGATCCGCGCATCCGGGCTGCTTTGGGCATGTGTGCCCAGCTTTCCGGCAAGATCAATGATCGCAATCCCCTGCCCGCGCAGGTCGATCATTCCCAGAACGTCGTGAGGCGCGTTCGGAAACTGGGAAATCTCTGACATATCAAGAATTTCACGTACGAACCCCACATCCACCGCAAAGACTTGCCGACCAAGTGTGAAGGTCAGCATCACAACCTGTGATGCCTCCTCCGTTTCGTCCTGGTCGCCGAATTCATCAAGGGCGAAAGCAGTATCGGTTGAAAGGGCTTCAGCCTTCATGGCGCATACCTCCGGTCACGGCTCAGGACGCCTGCTTGAAACGTTCAAATTCCGAATCCGGGATTTCACCGCCA
>JBLIFE010000260.1:0-4040 GCA_047633515.1 Paracoccaceae bacterium
CCCGTGTGCTGGGTCACGCCAGCCATGCACAGGCCCCCGGATGGTTCACGACTGCCCCTGTTCCGGCCACCCGAAAACTGCTGGACAAACTGGGGTGGCAGGTCGCCGATGTCGATCTATGGGAAGTAAACGAGGCCTTTGCCGTGGTGCCCATGGCCTTTATGCACGAGCTGGGAATTTCGGCTGACCGGGTGAATGTGAACGGCGGGGCGTGCGCGATTGGTCATCCGATCGGTGCCTCGGGGGCACGCATCATCGTCACGCTCCTGCATGCGCTTGAAGCGCGCGGGCTAAAGCGCGGGGTTGCGGCGATCTGTATCGGCGGAGGCGAGGGCACAGCCATCGCGATCGAGCGTCCATGAGCGTCGATTATACATATCTGGCCAAGACTATCGCCAGCCTGACAGAGGGCGAAACCGATGAAATCGCGCTGATGGCCACGCTCGCCTGCGAGGTACATCACGCCGACGACCGCTTTGACTGGACAGGGTTTTACCGCGTGACAGGGCCGGAAATGCTCAAGATCGGCCCGTATCAGGGCGGGCATGGCTGTTTACAGATCCCCTTTGCACGCGGAGTTTGCGGCGCGGCGGCCCGCACCGGTACACCGCAACTGGTGGATGATGTCGAAGCGTTCGAGGGGCATATCGCCTGCGCATCGAGCACCCGTGCAGAGCTTGTTCTGCCTGTCTTTGACGCGCAGGGCAGACTGATCGCCGTGTTCGACATCGACAGCGACCAACCTGCGGCCTTTACCGAACACGACAGTGCCGCCTTGACGGCGATTCTGAAATCCGTGTTTGGCGCAAAAGCTGCTGACGGATGAGCCTTGAGGCATGGGGGCTTTTCGCGGCTTTCTGGATTTTGTTTGTCACCACCCCCGGACCGAATGCCGTAAATTGCATCCAGAACGGGATGAGCCTGCCGTTCTGGCGGGCGATGTGGGGCATCGCCGCGATATTGACCCAAGCCAGCGTCTTTTTGGTGCTTTCCGCCGCGGGGGTCACTGCCTTGCTGGTGACATCGCCAACAGCGTTTTTGTGGGCAAAGTTGGTCGGCGCAGGGTTTCTTGTCTGGATCGGGATACGGGGTTGGCGCGCTGCGGCAAAGCCGGTGACCGCCTCGGCGCGCAGCGGACGGCACGTTTATCTGCATGCGCTGGCACTTGCGACGATAAACGCAAAAAGCGTGGCCGGCTATCTGGCCGCCTTTACACAATTCATTCAAAAGGACACGCCCGTGTGGGACCAGATGGCCGTGATCATGCCCACAGCCCTGACGCTGACCGCGCTCAGCTACACGGGGTTTACGCTGCTTGGGGCAGGAATGGGCAAGCTGGCACTCGGGGCGGTGATGAATCGGCGTTTCCGGCGTGTCATGGCGGTGTGTTTTGTTGTATACGGGGCACTTCTCGGGGCAAGTGCCCTCCCCTCACAGGCCAGCCCATGAGTGCACAGTACAATCCTCCCGACACACCACTGGATATCGTGCATTACGATCACCAGATCCTGATTGCGAACAAACCAAGCGGGCTTTTGTCGGTTCCAGGCAAAGGGCCGGAGTTGACCGATTGCCTGATTGCACGGGTGCAGTCGGCCTTTCCCGACGCACTTCTGGTGCATCGGCTTGACCGCGATACCTCTGGCGTCATGGTTTTTGCACTGACCCCGCATGCGCAGCGGCACATCGGCCTGCAATTCGAAAAACGTCAGACAAAAAAGGTATATATTGCGCGGGTTTGGGGCGAGATAACCGAAAAAACCGGCATTGTGGACCTGCCTCTAATCGTTGACTGGCCAAACCGCCCCTTGCAGAAGGTGGATCATGAAACAGGCCGCGAAGCGATTACCGAGTGGCGCGTCATGCGCGCACGCGACGGCGAAAGCAGGGTCCGGTTGATGCCAAAAACAGGGCGATCACACCAGTTGCGCATCCACATGCGCGAAATCGGACATCCGATTCTGGGTGATCCGTTTTATGCGGACGGTGCGGCGTTAAACTATCCAAGGTTGATGCTGCATGCTGAAGAGTTGCGCCTGCGCCACCCTGACGGGGGACGCGGCATGAGTTTTCGTGCTGAGGTGCCATTCTAACCTTCCCGCCTCCTCCGCTACCGCACTCTGAACAATTGGAACGGCTTGACCCCAAGCAGGTAAGACTTCTTTAGAGAATGCACATCATAACCTCTCGGCGCACCAGAGGATTATGACGTGCAAAGAGTTTCACTCGGATTTCTCATGCTAGGTCGGTTGATCGCACCGTTTGCGGCGCTGTTTATGCTTCCTGCAAAAGTCGGCGCACCTGTACTTGTTGTCTCGACGCCGTGGGCAAGTGCGGCGAGCTTGATCGCCGAAGCACGCGGAGACATCATCGGCCCGTGGTCGGCGCCACTCGCTTTGCTGGCCTATAGATCCGATCCGGATTTCATTGAAGACCTACACCAAGCGGGTGCCTTTGCCGTCCTAAACTGCGAAACAGTGGCGCGACTTTGCGGAATATCCTGATGCCCAACTCCACGAATGGCAGCCTTATCGAAGTCCAGTGCAAAGCGGCCCGCCAGATCGCATTCATTGTGCTTTTTCTGTGCCCGATCCCCGCCGCGGCGGCCCTTTTTGTGGGAAATGCCTAGTGGTTGATCGCAGCCGGTACGGCGCTTACCAGCTTGGCAGCCTTTGGCGTGTTGAAGGGAAGTCCGGCACTTGCGCGGATAGGGGTCTCGTTGGCGCTTGCCTTGCAAACAATGCTTTTGACAGCTGCGTTGATGGGCCATGCTTGGCAACTTGACAGTCACATGATGTTTTTTGCATCGCTGGCTGTGCTGGTGTTGCTGGTCGATATGCGCGCCATCATTGTCGCGGCCGCAGCAATTGTTGTGCATCACGTCGCGCTGACCTTTTTATTGCCGTCCTTGCTGTATCCCAGCTTTGATCTGCTTGAAAACTTCCTGCGCTCGCTGTTTCACGGGGCAGTTGTCATCTTTCAAACGGCGGTGCTGCTTTATGCTGTGCGCTCCCGATTGCAACTGAATGATCAGGCCATCGTTGATCATGACAGCGTCATCGAAGCCAAAGCGAAGGCCGAACAAGCCAGCGGGCAGGCTGTGCATAACGCGGCCCTTGCAGACGCTGCACGAAAGGCCGCCGAGGACGCCCTTGGCCAAGCGGAAAAAGACGCAAAACTTGCCCAAGAAACAGATGCGGCCATAAGGCAGCGCGAAGCAGAAGACGCCCGCACCCAAGCCGCCCGACAAGCCGAGCAGGAGGAGGTGGTTTCCACCCTTCGCGGATTCGTGAAACGGTTGTCACAAGGCGCCTTGAACTTCAAGATCGTCCAGGCCTTTCCTTTAGATTACGAAGACTTGCGGCAGGACTTCAACATGGCGATCCACGGAGAGTGTCCGACCTTCTGTGTTTGAGTAATTTAGCCCTTGCTTCACCAACGAAGGAGCATAACGACAATGACGATTTCCAAGGAACTACTGGACGAACTGCTTAGCGGTGTTGAACAACCTGAGGATCTGTTGGGCGACAAAGGCTTGACGAAGGAGCTGAAGGTCCAGCTGATGGAGCGAATGTTGGGTGCGGAACTGACCGAACATTTAGGCTATGAGCCGCATTGCGAACCTGCGAGCCAGCAGACCAACCGGCGCAATGGGACGACGCGCAAAACGCTGAAAGGGAATGATGGTGTAGTGCCGATTGATATTCCGCGTGATCGCCCCTCTCATCGAAACTGCGTTTCGACTGCCAGGCAATGGATGGCAGTTTCGAACTGAACTGATCTCGAAAGGCCAGACCCGGATCGGCGGGATGGATGATAAGATCATTGGCCTTTATGTTGCCGGATTATCGACCTGTGACATTCGCGCCCATCTTGAAGAGGTGTACGGCCTGAAGGTGTCAGCCGACCTTAGCAGCCGTGTCACGGATGCGGTTTTGGAAGAAGTGTCGGATTGGCAGAACCGCGTCCTAGAGCCGATGTATCCCATCGTTTTTCTCGATGCCCTACGCGTCAAAATCCGCGATGCGCAAAGCCGTCAG
>JBLIFE010000261.1:0-4031 GCA_047633515.1 Paracoccaceae bacterium
CGGCTAGGTCTTGAAAAGCTGTATGTCATCGGCACCCCGTGTTCGGATAATACAACGACAGAGAATTTTCATATGTTCTTGTCGCGTCTCTCGGACGCGCCCGAAACAATCAGTTATCTTGAGTTTCGGGCAGATTATCATGTGGAATTACAATTTGATGACGGATCAAAACGTGAAATCCCGTTTCTGAAACTACCCCTGTCCGACTTGCCGTCGGACTTCTTTCCGCTGACTTGCAAGACCTGTGTTGATTATACGAATGCGCTGGCTGACATTACGATGGGGTACATGGCCGGGCGGGGTGAGCAGTGGTTGATTGTTCGCAATGTACGTGGCCGCGAGATGTTGGAGGGGCTGGGTGACGAGGTCAGCTTGGGGCCTGTTGGTACCTCTGGAAAACGGGCCGGTGCGGTTGCCGGTTTTATGGGAAATATCAAACTTGCAGCGGGCGAATTGCCGCTTCGCCGGATGCCGAACCGGCTTCGGGGAATTATGGGGTGGCTGATGCCCCGCATTGGTCCCAAAGGCGCCGAGTTCGCACGTGCGCACGTAGAAATGAAAGCGATCGAGACAGTCTTGCATCTGCGGCGGGAGCGACCGGACAATCTCAAACACATGGTGCCCGATCATATCTGGCCGCTTGTGGAACCCTATGGATTAACCCCGACTGACAACGAGCGGAGAAAGCCGGCAAAGTACATTCATTCCATGCGGATCAGTCGTCGTGCGTCAGTCAAGTCGTGCCGTCAATTGTTCAACAGCAAGTTTTGATTTCTGGGACAGGGCCTGAATTTCGCTGGCGATGACACCGAAACCACGACCGGATTCGCCGGCACGCGCAGCCTCGATCGAGGCATTCACGGCAATGAGATTTATCATTGTCCCGATCTTTCCAATTTGTTCGATCACCGAAGAGACAGCAGTGGTTTCTTGCTGCAAGGACGAATCGGCCAAAGCTTTTGTAAAGTTGGACAGCTCGTTCAGATAGGTGGTGCATTCACTGCGCAGCTGCGTGCTTGCCATCCGGTCCAGTTTTTCAAGAAGCCTGTGGTTTAGCTCACCCTTGATCGCTGATTTCTCGATCTCTTGTCCGGTTTCAATGCACGTGGCCAGAAGTTTGCGCAACTTCGTTTGATGGGTCGTCAATTCCTGTGGAATGATCCCGACGTGCTCTGGAAAAACTTTTTGAACAGGTTCGGCCAGACGCAAGGCTGCTTTGGAGAGCCTATCCAGTACTTGTGCTGTTCGCACCTTTTGACCAGCTTGTCCGCCGGATCCCTGGCTTGACATCAATACTGCCAGCAGCAGCTCGAAGCAAAGCCCTTCGGATGCGCCCACTTGATCGCGGATAGCTTCATAGCGTCCAACGATGTCTTTGACTTCAGTAACCATGGACTACGACCTTTTGTTGCGGTTGAACCTCAACATAGGTCGCAGTCCTGAATCATTTCTAAAGAGAGCTGTCCAATGCAGTAATAATTGCATCGCCCATTTCGGTTGTGGTCGCTGGCGTGATATCGGCATCTGCCTGCATCAAGTCAGCCGTCCGCACGCCGTCGGCCAGTACCTTTTCAACGGCCGTCTCGATACGGGTCGCCTCGGTGCCTTGGTCAAAAGAATACCGCAGAGCCATCGCAAAGCTCAGGATGCAGGCGATCGGGTTCGCCTTGCCCTGACCCGCGATGTCAGGCGCAGAGCCGTGTACGGGCTCGTACAATGCCTTGGGGTGCCCGTTAGCCATAGGCGCGCCAAGAGAGGCAGATGGCAGCATGCCAAGCGAGCCGGTCAGCATCGCGGCGGCATCCGACAGCATGTCACCGAACAGGTTGTCGGTCACGATGACGTCGAACTGCTTGGGCCACCGGACCAGCTGCATCGCGCCAGCATCGGCATACATGTGTGTCAGTTCCACATCCGCGTAATCCTTTGCGTGGACCTCTGTCACGACCTGCCGCCACAACACGCCGCTTTCCATCACGTTGGCCTTCTCCATGGAGCAGACCTTGTTGGACCGTTTGCGCGCCATTTCAAAAGCTGAACGTGCAACGCGCTCGATCTCGCTTTCGGTGTAGCGCTGGGTGTTGATCCCGACGCGCTCGTTGCCTTCCTTGAAGATCCCGCGCGGTTCGCCGAAATAGACGCCGCTGGTCAATTCGCGGATAATCATAATGTCGAGACCGGCAACAACGTGGCGCTTGAGCGACGAGAAATCGGCCAGCGCGTCAAAACACTGCGCGGGGCGCAGGTTCGCGTACAGGTCCATTTCCTTGCGCAGGCGCAGCAGGCCGCGCTCCGGCTTCACACTGAAATCAAGGTCATCGTATTTTGGGCCGCCCACGGCACCAAGCAGAATGGCATCGGCATTCTGCGCCCTTTCCATCGTCTCGTCGGTCAATGGTGTGCCATGCACATCATAGGCCGCGCCGCCGACAAGGTCTTCGCTGACGTCGAAATTCAGGTCCCGCTTGGCACCGAACCATGCAATCACTTTTCGCACTTCGGCCATGACCTCGGGGCCAATTCCATCACCGGGCAAAATCAGCAAAGAAGGGTTGGACATCAGGGTGTGCTCCTCGGGCTACAGTCAGGGTCGCAAATGCCTATAACGCGACGTCAAATAGGTCAAGGTATACGGGTCTTAAACGGCCCGACGGGTGGCAGAACTAGTCGCCGGTTTGCACGTCGATCCAGATCAGGCTGTGGCGTCCGGCAAGGGCAATATCGGCGCCTGCCGCGCCTTGGGGCCACAGGAGTCCGGCATCGACCACGAACAGGCGTTTGTCAGGCAGGATGTAATCGACCCTCAGGTTCCCGGGGCCGTCAGGTGGCGCACGAAAGCGGGCAGTGTCCAGCGTGGCGTCGCCTGTGTGTCCGTCATTTTGATCTGCTGGCGTACCGGCAATGGGCGGGCGTCTTGGTTGCGGATCCTGAAGGCGTGGATGCGCAAGAAGGGACTGCATCGCAGCGTGCTGCCCGTCACTGTCAAACGCATCAAGGTTGAACTTACCCAGCACCACAACCGGATGGCGGGGCGGTGTAAACGGAAGCGTACCATCAAGATAATGCTGCCAAAAACGAATTTCATCGCCGTTGCGCCCCCCGTTGCGATCTTCGGGGCCGTCAAACACCGGTGGCGTTGCGGCAATTGTCAAAAGTGACAAGCGCCCGAAGCCGGGTATTGTGACGGGCACATCCCAGTGGGCGGTAGAGGACAGGCGCTGGATTTTCAGGATGTCTTCGGTGAAAAACGCGATCCCGTCTCGCATCGGCAGGTCGGCAGAGGGAAGATCGCGCCATAGATAATCGCTGAAGTCGCGTATAGTGGTGGTGTCTATCGGATATTTGCTCAGCACCGCCATACCGTTCTGACCGGCAAAGGTGCCATAGCCCTGAGCATCGCGGGGTCCTCCCCGCCGGCCGTCACGATCCAGATCCAGACCCGTTGCCATGCCTGTGTTCGGGCGCGCGGCAAACCGGTACGGAAATGGGGTGGCCGCGCGTGCAAGTTCTTGTTCAAAAGCCGCAAGCGCCGCGCCGGTCAGGTCATAGTCAAAACCGACCAATAACAGGATGTCGGGATTGGCGCGTGCAATCACACGAACGGTTGCGGCGATTTGCGGATCTTCCCCGCCAAGGATATCCCTGAACAAAAGCCCCGGGCCCTTGCGGCTCAGATCAACTGAATAGGTCGCAATCCGCAGGGTTTCGCCGGCGACAGGACCCAGCCCGGCCAGTGCAATCACCAGCACAGTAATCATACCTGTGATCATACTTGTGATCATGCCGGTGAACTTGCCTTTGGGGGGCCAGACCCGATGCAGAACCAGACCCGATGCAAAACCAGACGAACAGCAACGCCCGGCGGACCTTCAGAAAAGAAAATCCGCCGAAGGCAGGTCACTGTAATATCAGACCCAAGGGCGCGATTGTGCGGCAGCAGCCTCGAAGGTATCGATGGATTTCTCTTTTTCAAACGTTAATCCAATGTCATCCAACCCGTTCATCAGACAATGCTTTTTGAAGGGGTCGAC
>JBLIFE010000262.1:0-4031 GCA_047633515.1 Paracoccaceae bacterium
GCCTTTGCCCACTGCGTCCCGGACCACTGGTTCCAGATGGCGGCGATGCTGAACGGTGCGCGCCCCATGAGCTGGTTCGCCAACGTTGCCCAAGCCGGCATCCCGACGCTGCTGCAAGAGGCCCAAGTCGGCGATAGTGGCCGAACGCCCCTGTTCCTGCCCTATTTGACGGGTGAGCGCAGCCCGCATGGCGATCCGCATATTCGCGGCGGATTCTACGGGCTGGAGGACCAGACCGCGCGCGGGGACATGATGCGTGCTGTCGTAGACTCGGTCGCCTTTTGCTTTGCCGACGCCTTTGACAGCATTGGCAATGACCCCGCCAGCCAGCCCGCACTTGCCATCGGCGGCGGCGCACAAAGCGATTATGTCTTGCAGCGTATCGCCGATGCCAGCGGTCAACATCTGGAACGTGCCGCAGGCGCGGATGCCGGCCCTGCCATGGGTGCGGCAAAATTGGCGGCCGTCGCAGTGGGCGATTTGTCCCTCAGTGATCTGTCCCTGCGCCCCGACGCCGAGGCCCATTTTACGCCGCGCCCCGACACGACAGGCCTGCTTGACCGGCTGGCGCGCTATCGCCAGCTATACGAAGCGCTGAAACCCATGCGCGAGGTTTAAACCAGTTCCCTGTCCAAAAGTCGGCAATTCACCCCCCGCAAAAGTCTGGCTCCAGTCAAATGGCGATGGCTTTTGCCAAACGGTTGTGTTGCTGTTAGCTGCTTAACCAAGCCCTTTATGCCCTGTCACCTTTCAGAACGGCACACCGCACAAATGTCATTGTCTTCCGCCCCGTCCCAGACCCTCAGCCTGCAAGACCTTGGCTGGCGCACGTTCTTTGTCCAGCAACTGGAGGACGAGGAGTTCCAGACCCTTGTGCCGGTGCGCGTGCTGGCCGTGCATCGCAACAGCCTTCAGGTCGCGGGCGAGACGATCGACGACAGCATTCCGCCGCTGTTCATCGAGGACGCACGACAGATCGACAAGGCAACGGTTGGGGACTGGCTGCTGATCGACCCTGAAACGCGGCTGCCACAGCGCCTGTTGGAGCGGTTCAGCCTGTTCAAGCGCGGCGCCGCCGGAGAGCAGCGCAAAAACCAGTTGATCGCGGCCAATGTCGATACGCTGTTTGTGGTGACCTCGTGCAATCAGGATTTCAACGTCGCGCGGCTTGAACGCTACCTTGCCCTTGCACGCGACGCCGGGATCACACCGGTTATCGTGCTGACCAAAGCCGATCTGACCGACGATGCCGATCGCTTTGGGAAGGACGCTTTGGGGTTGATGCCAGGCCTTCAGGTCGAGTTGGTCAATGCAAAAGACCCCGCACAAGTTGCCCGTCTGCTGGATTGGTGCGGGCGCGGGCAAACCGTGGGCTTTGTAGGCTCGTCGGGTGTTGGAAAATCGACCCTGATCAACACGCTGTTGGCAAACGAGCATATCGCGACACAGGCCATTCGCGAAATCGACGCAAAAGGCCGCCACACCACCACCCACCGCCAGATGCACCGTCTGGAGGCGGGAGGCTGGCTGCTTGATACGCCCGGGATGCGCGAATTGCAGCTTGCCGATATGGGCGACGGCATCGACGAGGTGTTCTCGGATCTTGTGGCGCTGTCGCATCAGTGCAAGTTCAACGATTGCCAACACGGTCCCGAACCGGGATGCGCCATCCAAACCGCCATCGCCGCCGGACAGATTGACGGTGCGCGGCTGACACGCTGGCAAAAACTGAGCAAGGAAGAGGCCCATAATTCGGCCAGCCCGTTTCAGAAACGATCAAAAGACCGCACTCTTGGCCGCGGGATCAAAGACGTCACAAAGGGCAAGCGCCCATGACCCCTCCCGGTACTAGCAGCACGGCAAATTCCAATTATGTATCATACTGACACCAAAACCGTCTAACGTCCAATTGGTAATTTTTTTTGGCCACAGGGCGTCAAAAGTGTCGACAAATGCCTGCAGATGTGGCCCATATTAGGTGGGTTGCTTAAAAAGTACATAAAACTGCGACCCGAATTGAACAGCCAACGCAAGTATGGCGCGCTTGAAACCGGAACTTACCGGGAGCGATCTTGTGTGGTTGACGGGTCTGTCGCATTCGTACGCAGGGGCGCGCACAGACTTCACAAGAATACCACCCTGCAGACTTCATAGGGAGGAAAACTATGAGACATCTTCTATCCTCGATCGCCGTTCTGGCGTTGACCGCCGGTTTGGGCCATGCCCAGTCCAACCTGGAAAAACTGGGTGCGATGAAAGTCACCGGCACCAAGGAATACACTTATATTGATCAGAACGGCCCGGCCGCAGATTCGATTCGCAGTGTTCTGGAAGGCATCACGCTTCCTGACGGCTTCAAAATCGAGCTTTACGCCCTTGTTCCGGATGCCCGCCACATGGCGATGGCGCCTCAGGGCACCGTGCTGTTTGTTGGCACAAAAAAGACCAAAGTCTGGGCCGTAATGGACCGTGACCGCAATCGGGTTGCCGACGAGGTCAAGGACTTCGCACCTTCGCTTGAATTCGACGTGCCAAACGGCGTGGCCTTCTCAAAGGACGGTTTCTTGTTCATCGCAGAGCGTAACCGCGTGATGATGTACCCAGCTGCCGAGTTCTTCCACGAAAGCCCCGATGTCGTGGCCGTGCCGATCGTGCCACAAGGCACGCTCATTCCTGTCGAGGAAGAAAGCTATAACCACACTGCGCGCGTCGTGAAAGTAGGGCCGGACGATAAGCTTTATATCTCGCTCGGGCAGCCCTATAATGTTGCACCGCCAGAAAAGCTTGATCTGTATACCGAAACCGGCATCGGCGGCATCATCCGCATGAACCGCGACGGGTCCGATCGCGAAGTCTATACCTACGGTGTTCGTAACTCGGTCGGTCATGATTTCCACCCCGTCACAGGAGAACTCTGGTGGACAGACAACCAGGTTGACGGCATGGGCGATGATATCCCCAACGGCGAAATCAACCGTCAGACCGAAATGGGTCAGCACTTCGGTCACCCGTGGTTCGGTGGCGGATCGACCCGCACGAACGAATATGCCGGACAGGAAGTTCCGGTTGACGTGGTCATGCCCGCCTCTGAAACGATTGCCCATGCTGCCGATCTTGGCATGACATTCTACAGCGGCAACATGTTCCCCGAGAAGTACCAGAACGCGATCTTCTCGGCGCAGCACGGCTCATGGAACCGCACCACACCAGTGGGCGCGCGGGTTATGGTTACCTTCATTGATGCCGAAGGCAATGCAACGACCGAGCCCTTTGCAGAGGGCTGGATCGACGAGAACGGTGAATATGACGGACGCCCCGTTGACGTCGCAGTGATGAAGGATGGCTCCATCCTTGTGTCCGACGACTTTGCAAATGCGATCTACCGGATCACATATTCCCAGTAGCACAGACCTTGACTGGCCGGGGGGTCCCCCCGGCCAGCCTTTACCAACCGGAGCCTTCATGACACGAACTCTATCTACAATCCTGACTGTTGCCGCCCTTACCTTTACGGCATCCCCCAGCCTTGCCATCGATGCTGACAATGGCCGGAAAATTGCGCGCAAATGTTCAGTCTGCCACGGTAAGCTGGGCATGGCCCGCGACCCCGAAGTGCCTAATCTGGCGGGGCAATCTGCTTTTTATCTTGAAAAGACACTCAAGGATTACCGGTCAGGCATCCGCGAGGACCGCCGCATGACACTGATGGTGAAACCCCTGAGCGATGACGATATCAAAGATCTGTCGGCGTGGTTTGCCTCGATCAAGGTCACCGTTGAGGCACCGGGCTGACCCTGTTGTTGCCTGCCATGGTTTTGAAACAACGGTGACCTCCTGAACCTCAGGGTGGCTTGCTGAGGGTCGAAGTGTGGCCGGAAGGCAAGAACCGCAGGCGACGCCGGACACAACGGGGTGACAAATGCGTCCTGTCACACGAACGCGCGCTTGGGCAGGGCGGTGCTGATTCGCAAGCAGCTCTCATCAAGGATACGACACTGGCAGTGGCGCACCGGCGCTTTGAAAAAAGATCG
>JBLIFE010000263.1:0-4022 GCA_047633515.1 Paracoccaceae bacterium
GTCTTTTGACGTTTCATCGGGCCACATGGCCCGAACCGGTGCTCACCCCATTGCGATTGATGAAGATAATACCACTGAGCACGCGTCGATCATCAACGCGTGGCACACCGTGGCTCTTCGGAAAATATGGCCAGAGCCGCGCCATCTGATCTTCGCTCAGCCAGTAAAGATTGCTCATAATCACCCCTCAGTCCGAGTGGATTGAATCATGCAGGCCTGACAGACTCAAGTGGATTAATGGGTCCAGAGCCTAGCCCTGAACTTTTTCTGAAGGCGCACTTGTCAGTGGGATGTTCCCGAGGGTGCGAGGGCCGTGTGCCCCCGCAGAAGCCCAAAACGGCGCACTTGTGGCGCTGTGGTTGCGCGGGGCTTGTGTCTCAGCTTGCCGAAAGGCGGCTTTCAAGCAGTTCGCCGTGTTCCAGCAGAGCCGGATAGGCAATCATGGCAAAAGAGGTGTTCAGGGCCTTGAGCGCGCGCAGAAGATCAAGGTGGATGGCGCTGGTTTCGATGGATTCCGAAAGCCCCTTGCGCAGACGGCCAAGATGCTTTCGCTCCAGCGCTTTGGCGATTTCGCGGATGTTTTCCTTTTGCTCGACCAACTCACGCGCCAGCCCCAGATCTTCGGAGACAAGCACCGAAATAGCGTGCTGGACATTGCGCAGCACCTGATCGTGAAAATCACTAAGCTCTCGCCAGCCGTCTTGGGAAAACTCAAGGTTATCTCTGCTTTTGCGTTTTGCCAGATCGACCATCTTGCGCGCGATAACATCGGCACCTGCTTCCATATTTACCGACATACCCGACAGTTCGAAGGCGCGGGTGCCACTGGTTCCGCCGTGAATACCCGCAAGATAGATTTTTACGTCGCGCGACATGCGCTCCACTGTGGCGCAGTCGGTTTGCAGTTTTTGCGCGGTGGCGTCGTCATACCGGTCATAAAGCTGGATAACCTGACGCAGCATGGTTTCGGTCCTGTCGCCCATCTGCACCAGCTCGCGCACGACACAGGCAAAGGCCCGTTTTGGCTGGTCCTGAAGCGAGGTATCAAGGGTCGAGTGGAGCGCGTCGGCGGCGCCGCTGGTCGCAGGATCGGGGATCAGCACGCGGGCGGCGCGGATCAAAGGTTTCACGAGCGGTAAGAACAACACCAATAGAACAAGGTTGAAGGCAAAATGCAGGTGCAATGCCTGTGCCGCGGCGTCCGCTCCCAGCCAAAGTGTCGGCAAATGGCCGACGGTAATCAACCACAGGGCCGCCGCCGCACCACCACCGCGCAACGCGACATTTGTCCAAACAACCCGACGCACGGCGGTGTCCGCCTTGAGGGTCAGGAAAAAGGCGATCATTGCCCCGCCAAGGTTCGCACCGAGTACCATCGCAAACGCGGCCTCCACTGGCAACAGCCCCTGAGCAGCCAACGTCACAAACAGCAATACAGCCGCAACACTCGAATGCACAAGCCACGCAAAAAGAGCTGCAATCACAAAAGCGGTGAGCGTATCGTCCGCCAGATAAAGCATCGCCGCAAGAGCCGGCTCGCTGTTGACCAATGGCAGGCTTGAGGCGCGGATCAGATCGAGTGATACAAAGATAAGCGCAAGTCCGATCAGGATGCGCCCGATCTGTCGCAACCGGCGGTTTGTGCTGCGCAAAAAGATCAAAACGCCTGACAAAAGCAGCAGCGGGGTGATCGCGCCGAGCTGCGAATTGAGAATTTGCGCCACGATCGCCGAGCCAAGGTCAGCGCCCAGAATGATCGCCAGCCCCGCAACGCTGCCGATGGTTCCGGTCGAGACAAAGCCGGACATCAAAACCACCACCGCGGTCGAGCTTTGCATCAAAATGGCCGCGAGTGCGCCGCAAAGAGCCGCCGTGAGCCAGTTGGACGTAGAGCGCCGCAACCAAAGGCGCAGATGGCTGCCGAAAGCGCGCTCGAACCCTGTGCGCACAAGGCGCACCGCCCAAATAAGCAAGGCGGCGGCGGCGGCCATATTCAGCAAAAAGAGAAGAGGGGAGTTCTCCATTAAGTCTCTCGGGTTTGGGGCGTGGGCAGCGCGGTGTCGGAAAAAGACATGCGGCGGGCGTGTGCCATAGGGTTACGCGCTATGCGGGTGCAAAACAATGTGCCCCCGCGTAGGATAGAGCATCAAACAAGCGGGCAGTCCCCAAGCACCCCTGATAGTTTGCCACATCGGGACAGCGCCTGATGCGGCAGCACGATAGCGCGGGATAACATCTACAATAGTGTCAAAAGGCCGGGTCAGGCAATCCATCTCAGATGTCTCCTTTGTTAGCACCCTGTGCTGGATGAAAAAGTTACATCAGCTCTATCGATGGCGCCGACAGGCGCAAAAGGACCCTGTCAAAGGCGCAAAAGCTGTTGTGGTTCCGGTAAACTGACCGATCAGACAGTCAGTGACCAGCAAAAAACAGCATTAAGGTTTTCATGGAGCAGGAAAAATGCCCAGAAATTCCCGTGTGGCTGCTTTCAAAGGTGCCGCTCCCGCAGCAATTCCCAAGGTGGCCCGCAACGCAACCGAAACTGTAAAAGGACCGTCTGTGTTCGAAGGCGGGTAGGCTTTGGATAGGGCGGGTTACTGCACTGAAGCGCGCCATTAACGGCCACAGTCACTGCGCGTGGCACGACAGGGCGCGGGGTGGCGCTAATGCCTGCTACAGGCGTTCAAGTACAATCGCCACGCCTTGGCCGACCCCGACGCACATGGTGCATAGCGCGTAACGCCCGCCCGTGCGTTCAAGCTGTCGTGCGGCTGTAAGAACAATCCGCGCCCCCGACATCCCAAGTGGATGACCCAAAGCGATTGCGCCCCCGTGCGCGTTGACGTGCGGGGCATCATCGGCAACCCCCAACGCCCGCAACGTAGCCAAAGCCTGAGCCGCAAACGCTTCGTTCAATTCGATTATATCCATTTGGTCAATTCGCAACCCAGCCCGTGCCAGCACTTTTTGTGTTGCAAAAACAGGGCCTATTCCCATGATACGCGGTGCGACGCCAGCCGCTGACATGCCCACGATGCGCGCAATCGGGGTCAGGCCATGGGCCTGTGCGGTGTGCGGTGAAGCAATCAACAAAGCCACAGCGCCATCATTTACGCCGCTGGAATTTCCGGCCGTTACAGTCAGGTCCGCTCCGTTTATCCCCTTCAGCCTTGCGAGGTGTTGCGGCATTGTCATCGGGCGCGGATGCTCGTCAGTATCAAACACAACAGGCGCGCCTTTGCGCTGTGGAATTGTAACGGGGACGATCTCATCCTTGAAAATACCGGCGTCGTGGGCCGCCGACCAACGCGCTTGCGACCGTGCGGCAAAGGCATCCTGATCGGTGCGGCTTATGCCGAAATCAGCGGCGACATTATCTGCTGTCCGGGGCATCGTATCGACCCCGAACCGGGCCTCCATCGCGGGATTGACGAACCGCCACCCGATTGTGGTGTCATGTATTTCGTTGGCACGGCTAAAGGCGCTTTGGGCCTTTGGCATCACAAACGGGGCGCGGCTCATGCTTTCCACACCGCCCGCGATCACAAGGTCATAGTCGCCGGCCTTTATCCCGCGGGCGGCAAAGCCCACGGCATCCATGCCCGATGCGCACAGGCGGTTTACTGTTGTTGCGGGGACGCTCTCGGGCAGGCCTGCCAGAAGCGCGGCCATCCGGGCAACATTGCGGTTGTCCTCACCGGCCTGATTTGCAGCACCGTAAATGACCTCGTCCAAGGCCTTCCAGTCCAGATCTGGATGCCGCGCCATCAAAGACGCAATCGGCACCGCTGCCAGATCATCGGCACGCAAGGTCGCCAACGCGCCGCCGTAACGGCCAATCGGTGTTCTGACACCGTCACAAATAAGGGCTTCCATCCATATTCTCCCAGAAATAGTCTTGTCACGCTTACGTTCCGGTCTCTCAACTCGTTTATGCGGCCTTCCGTTCAAATGCCAAGGGGCTTTTCCCGCCGAGGGATGAATGCCGCCGCCGTGGATTATAGAAACCGTTGATATACTGG
>JBLIFE010000264.1:0-3994 GCA_047633515.1 Paracoccaceae bacterium
CCGAAAGCCGTGATCACAGGCGTCACACGCTGGGGGCTGACAACAACCGTGTTCACCGCAACAGCACGCTCGCGCACGGGGCGTTTGAACGTCTCCTGCCCCAGCCGCTCCTGAAGGGCGGCATAAAATGTGTTGCCCGCCAAAGCCAACATACCAAGTGTGGCCGCCAGTAGCATCAAACCCATCAGGGATCTGCGCAAAAATTGCATGTCAGGCTTCCTTAAGAAAACATCCCAAGATTTTTGAGGTAGCGCGTTGTACTAAAGGGGCAAAGACACATCTTCGTCAGACACCGCACAACAAAGTCTATTTCCGACGTTGATGTTCCTGCAATCGCGGAAAAATCTCAACAAAGTTGCAAGGCCGGTGCCGGTAATCGAGTTGCTTGACCAATATCTCGTCCCACGCGTCGCGACACGCCCCCGGCGACCCCGGCAAAGCAAAAAGATAGGTCCCTTGCGCAACACCGCCCGTGGCGCGGCTCTGAACCGCCGAGGTACCGATTTTCTGCATCGACACCCAGGTAAAGACGGTACTAAAGGCGTCGATCTCTTTTTCGTAAACATCGCGGTGGGCCTCGACCGTGACGTCGCGTCCGGTTAGACCGGTCCCGCCCGTCGAGATCACCACGTCGATGTCGGGGTCGGCACACCACGCACGCAATTGCGCGGCAATCTGTGCACGCTCGTCCGGCATGATGTGGCGCGCGGCAATTTTGTGCCCCGCCGCCTCGATCCGCGCAACCAGCGTGTCACCCGACTTGTCTTGCGCCAACCCCCGCGTGTCCGAAACCGTCAGCACGGCAATCCGCACGGCGATGAACTCTGCGCTTTCGTCGATCCGCGACATCTTTGTCTCCCTACTCGTTTCGTCAACAGGCGATCAGCCCGAACGTGTCTTCAAATCCAGCAAATCAGCCCAGGCGTCTCGCTTGGCCGTAGTGTTGCGCAACAAATAATCCGGGTGGAACATCGGCATCGCCGGACGAGAGAACACCTCTGTCCACCGCCCCCGCAACCGCGTGATCCCCGAGCGGCCCAACAGCCCCTGACAAGCATGATTGCCCATCAACACCAGAAAATCGGGCTGCACCAGGGCCACTTGCCGCTCCAGAAAAGGCCGCATCATCGCCAGATCATCCGCCACCGGATCACTGTCCTGAGGCGGGCGCCACGGCAGGATTGTGGTCAGATACAGGCCGCGATTCCGGTCGGTTTCATCACGCCCCATCCCGATCGCTGCAAACATCCGGTCAAAAAGCACACCGGCCTGTCCGACAAAGGGGCGCCCTGCGCGGTCTTCTTCGACCCCCGGAGCCTCGCCGATGACCATCACCCGCGCCGATGTGTGTCCCTCACCGAACACCAACTGGCGCGCGCCCTTTTTCAACTCGCAATGTCCAAAGTCGGCCATGGCCTGTCGCAAGGCATCCAGATCCTGCGCCGCTGCTGCGGCCGCCTGTGCTGCTGCAATCGCACCGTCATTCGAGGGCGCGTGCGGCACGGCATTGCGGGCGCGGGCTACCGGGGGTTGTCCTTGCTCCTGCGGGACCTGTGCCAACGGGACCGGCGGCTTCAGCCATTGGTCCATCTTCGGGCCGGCGTCGGGCAAATCATAGCGATTCAGGGGCTGCTCGCAAATCGCGTCAACCGCCCCCAGCTCGATTTGCCAATCGAGGGCGGCCACGAGCGCGTGATAAGACAAAACCTGTTCCATCGCGTTACCATAAAGCATACCAACCGCCCCGAAAAGCACCCTCGAACAGGCAATGGCGCTTTGTCTGTCGCGCGGACAGATTGCCCCCGGCCCCGGCTCTGCTATAACACCCCAAATCGAGGAGCCAGCATGACCTTTGATGCCAAACACCTTCTGGGGATCGAACCGCTGCGTCCGGACGAGATCAACACGTTGTTGGATCTTGCCGACCAATACGTGGATCTCAACCGGCGCCCCAACAAGCATTCGGATGTGCTTGCCGGATTGACCCAGATCAACATGTTTTTCGAGAACTCCACGCGCACGCAGGCCAGTTTCGAGTTGGCCGGCAAAAGGCTGGGCGCGGATGTGATGAACATGGCTATGCAAGCCAGTTCTGTCAAAAAGGGCGAGACCCTGATCGACACTGCGGTGACCCTGAACGCGATGCATCCCGATCTGCTGGTGGTGCGGCATCCCCATTCCGGCGCGGTCGATCTTTTGGCCCAAAAGGTCAATTGCGCGGTCCTGAATGCCGGTGACGGGCGGCACGAACACCCGACACAGGCGTTGTTGGATGCGCTGACCATCCGGCGGGCAAAGGGTCGGCTACATCGGCTGAATATCGCGATTTGCGGTGATATTGCCCACTCGCGGGTGGCCCGCAGCAATATTTTTCTGCTGGGAAAGATGGAGAACCGGATCAGGTTGGTCGGCCCCCCGACGCTGATGCCGGCACAAGTCGAATCGTTCGGCGTCGAGGTGTACGACAACATGGAAAAGGGCATCGAGGGCTGCGATGTCGTGATGATGCTGCGCCTTCAAAAGGAACGTATGGATGGTGGTTTCATCCCGTCGGAGCGTGAATATTACCACCGCTACGGGCTGGATGCGGCTAAACTTGCCCACGCCAAGCCCGACGCCATCGTCATGCACCCCGGCCCGATGAACCGCGGCGTCGAAATCGACGGCACAATCGCCGACGACATCAACCGCAGCGTCATTCAGGAACAGGTCGAGATGGGTGTTGCCGTGCGGATGGCCGCGATGGACCTTTTGGCCCGCAATCTGCGCCGCGCTTCTCGCGCGGTGATGGCGTGATCCCGACGCTCCATCTTTTTGCCGTGAACCGGCCAACGGCGGTACGACACACGCATCTGACACAGATGTCGGGTGATGCTGTTGTGTTGCCACCTCTGGCCGATTGGTTGGGTGTGAGCCGTCTTGAGACCGATCAGATCGAGTTGTTTCCAGCCAGTGACCTTGGTGAGATGTCTTTGTCGCACTATCTGGCCACCGCGTTCGATGTGGATCAATCCGCTCTGGCCAAAAATGCGCTGCGGGTGAATGCACTGCGCGATGTGGTGCTTGTTGTTCCGGCCTCGGCGCTGCCTGATCCGGGTACATTCCCGCAAACAGGGGCCGAGCTGACGCTGATCGCGCGGTTGCCGATGCTGCACCCCGATCATCACGGTCAGCCCTTGCCGAAGGCGCCCCCGCATCACGCGCCAAAACCTGCCACTCACCTCATGCGGTTTCCGAAACGGCCCTGGCAAGTGTCGCTTGCTTTGGCGGTCATCGGGGTGCTGCTCCTTATTCTGGTTCGATAAATGTCAATATTGCTCACAAATGCCCGCCTGATCGACCCTGAGACCCTGACCAGCGAGGCGAATGCCCTGCTGGTTGTGGATGGCAAAATCGCAGCAACCGGGCGCGCCGGTGATCTGTCCGGTGACCATACCATAATCGACTGCGAGGGCCTGTGCCTTGCGCCGGGCATAATCGACATCGGGGTCAAGATCGGCGAACCGGGCGAGCGCCACAAAGAAAGCTTTCGCACCGCAGGGGCCGCCGCGCTTGCGGGCGGGGTGACCACGATGGTCACCCGCGCCGACACAACGCCCCCCATCGACACGCCCGAAGCGCTTGAATTTGTGACCCGGCGTGCCGCAGATGCAACGCCCGTCAACATCGCCGTAATGGCTGCCCTGACCAAGGGACGACTGGGGCGCGAGATGACCGAGATCGGATTTCTGCTGGATGCCGGTGCCATAGCCTTTTCCGATGGCGATGCGGTGACGCAAGACAACAAAGTGCTGTCGCGGGCCATGACGTATGCCCGCGCGCTTGGTGCGCTGATTGTGGCACACCCGCAGGATCCGGGCCTGTCAAAGGGGGCTGCCGTCACCTCGGGAAAATTCGCCACGCTCAAGGGGCTTCCGGCAGTGAACCCCATGGCCGAACGAATGGCTTTTGATCGGGACATGGCGCTGGTCGAGATGACAGGTGCGCGCTATCA
>JBLIFE010000265.1:0-3964 GCA_047633515.1 Paracoccaceae bacterium
CAAAGTTGCGAGAGCCCAAAGCACTTTGAGCAGCGCGATAAGGCAATTGCGCCGCGCAATCCACGTTCCGACCCGAGAAATGCACACCTGACAACGGCCTGCATCACTTGAAGGCGGCGTAAAACCGGCAAAGGGCCCCCTCCCGCCGAGCGCGCAGACATCCAAAGGATGTCGCCCGCCCTGTTGGGGGTGGCAGTCCTGCTGGCGCAGGACTGCATCCGCTGTTCGACGCCACCCGCGAGCGAGGTGTCTTCGGGCAGTTAAGTGAAACGGTTTTGTAGCCGTGCACAGCCAATTCCAACAAGCCGGTGCAACAGCAAGGTCAGCACGGCAAGCACAAGAAGAGCCGCAAACATGAGGTCTGTTTTTGCACGTCCGTTTGCAAGCAGCATAAGGTACCCAAGCCCCTGGCTGGCCCCGACCCACTCGCCGATCACAGCACCGATCGGTGCATAGACCGCCGCCAACCTGAGCCCGGACGCCAAAGCAGGGATCGCCGCAGGAATGCGGATGTGCCACAGAAGACGCCACCGTCCTGCACCCATTGTGCGCGCAAGATCGTTCCAGCCGGCCGGCGTGCGCATCAACCCGTCAAAAAAGGCCGACGCCACCGGAAAATAGATGATCAACACAGCCATCACGATCTTCGACCACAAGCCGTACCCCAGCCAAAGCGTGAGAATCGGCGCAAGAGCAAACACAGGAAGTGCTTGTGTCAACACGAGAATCGGCTTGAGCAGATACCGCGCCACCGGCGAGGCCGCGAGCTGAATGGCCGTGATCACCCCCAGCGTCGCTCCAAGCGCCAGTCCGATAACGACCTCTGCCAACGTGACCGAGGCATGCCACGCGATACTCTCGCGACTGTTCCAGAGCGTGGCGGCAACCTTGGCAGGGCTGGGGAGCAGAAACGAGGGCAGGTCGGTCGCCAAAATAACACCTTGCCACAGGCCAAGGATCAATCCTGTCGCCGCCAATATCCGTAACAGCCCGCCCATCAGCTCGCAGCCCGCAACAGGCCAAGCAAATGCGCCTGTGCCTGCAATGTTTCGGGCGCATCAACCGGCCGGATCGCGGGGCCGGGCGGGGGGGGGACCAACCGCAAACCGGCTTCTTCGAGGATATAAATCGTATCCCCCAGACGCGCAGCCTCGGCCGGATCATGGGTCACAAGAAGGACGGTCGCACCCGATAGTTCGGCGGCAAAAAGCTCCTGCATCTCTGCGCGCAGGCGGGCATCAAGCGCGGAAAACGGCTCGTCAAGCAGCACGATAGGGCGTTCTTCCATCAAGGTGCGCGCCAACGCGACCCTCTGGCGCTGTCCGCCTGACAGCTGCGCCGGACGCTTGCTCCGATGCGGATCCAGCCCGAGACGCACAATCAACGCCTCGGCGCGGTCGGTATCGGGCGTTTGGCCCCGCAGCCGCGCCCCGAGGGTCACATTGCCACGCACATCAAGCCACGGCAGCAACAGGTCGGTTTGCGCCATGTAGGAAACCCGTGCCGGAACCGGCTCTCCGTCGGATGCCGTGATCGTGCCCGTAAAGATCGCACCGGTTTCAAGCCCCGCCAAAAAGCGCAAAACCGTTGTTTTGCCAACTCCCGAAGGCCCTAACAAACATGTCCAGCGCCCCGAGGCGATCTCGATTGTCAGCGGATCGAACAGCGGTTGACCTGCAATGCTTGCCGCCCCCGAAAGGATCAATCCCGGCGCCTGCATCATCGTGCCGCAAACCCCATATCCCAAAACCCGACCTCGAGGCGCGTTGCCGCCATGAACCGCCCGCCCAGCGTTTGCCAGCGCGGGCTGTCCTCGAACGCCGGACCAAGCCGCCGGACAAGCGCTGCATCCAGCAAAGCACCAACGTTGTGGCACAGCGCCTGATACTCGTCGCCGGCATAGGTCGCGATCCAGTCGGCATAAGGCCCGTCCGGCAGCGACAAAGCCCCCAGACGCGCGCCTATTTCACCGTAGCCCAGCACACACGGCGCCAACGCCGCCAGCAAATCGGTGAAATCACCCGAGACACCCGCATCAATCACATAACGGGTATAGGCCATGTTGGCCGTCGCCTCTGTCGCCTGCGCAAGATCATTTTCGGTGATACCGGCCTGCGCACAGATGCCCACATGCAGCTGCATTTCGTGATTGACCAGCGCATCCACCGTTCCGGCGCAGGCCTTCATCTCGTCAAGCGTCTCTGCCTTGACCACACCCAACGCCCATGCCCGCGAAAAGTGCATCAGGAAAATGTAGTCCTGCACCAGATAATTCAGGAACGCCGCACGCGGCAGCGTCCCGTCCTTTAACCCCTCGACAAAGGGATGGTGGACATAGGCCTGCCAATGGGGTCCTGCGGTTTCCCGCAAAACGCCAAAGGCGCGCCCGTAATCAGGGGCGACAACGCTCATTCGGCACCAAGGTCAATCGCCAGATCCGACACCGCACGCCGTCCCTCGACCAGACCTGCCTCGATCAGAAATGTTTCGAACCGCGCATAGCGCCCCGAATCAAGCCCCGCAGGCGACAAGGCGAACCGCGGCAGGGTGTCGACCCACGCCCGCGCATTCAACTCGTCCTGAAGGTCCTTTGACGTACCGGCAAAAATCTCCCAGCTTTCTTCGGGATGGTTGATGATGAACTGCGTGGCCTTCTCGGTTGCCGCCAGAAACCGCTGAAGCATCTCGCGGTTCATCGTTTCGGGATTGGCGACATAAATCAGCTCGTCATACGCCGGCAGGCCCTCTTCCTCGAGATAAAAGCACTTGCCTTCGATGCCTTCGATATCCATCTGGTTCAGCTCGAAATTACGGAACGCGCCGATCACCGCCTCGACCTGTTCGGACATCAATGCAGGCGACAGCGACCAGTTCACATTTACCAGCGTGATCTCGTCCATCCCCACCCCGTTTTTACGCAGAATCTCGCTCAACAATGCCTCTTCGACACCGGCCACGGAAAATCCGATCCGCTTGCCCTTCAGGTCGGCAATCGTCTTGATCGGCCCATCCGCCAGCACCAGCAGGCAATTGAGCGGCGTCGCGATAAGTGTGCCGACACGCACCAGTGGCAGGCCTTCGGCCACCTGCAAATGCAACTGCGGCTGATAGCTTACAGCCAGATCGGCACGCCCCGCCGCGACCATCTTGGGCGGATCGGAGGGATCGGCGGGGGCAATCACTTTGACCTCGAGATTAACATCGGCGAAATAGCCGTTTTCTTCGGCAATTATGATCGGGCCGTGGTCAGGGTTGACGAACCAGTCCAGCATCAGGGTCATCTTGTCAGCCGCCATCGCCGGCATTGCCAGCGTCAGGGCGAGAACGAGTGTTAACAAGCGCATCGGGTATTTTCCTTTTAGATTTTTAGAATTTGCGCATCGACCACCGGCCAAAGAGCGTGAAAATGATGGGTCGGGCCGTGACCCGCCCCAAGGTTCAGGCTGTCGGCAGCAGCGATTGCCCCGCCAAGATAGAATTTCGCGATGTCGACCGCTTCTTTCAAAGGCCGCCCCTTTGCCAGCTCTGCCGCAAGCGCGGCCGACAGGGTACATCCGGTGCCGTGTGTATTTTGCGTGGCCGTTCGCGTCGCTGCATACCACGTCACCCCTTCACGCGTGATCAGCGCATCAGGACTGTCGTCCGCCTCGAGATGCCCGCCCTTCATCAAGACCGCCTTGGGGCCAAGCGCCAACAAGGCACGTCCGTGCGCCACCATCGTCGCGCGATCTTGGGCCACGGGTTGTTCCAGAAGCGCGGCCGCCTCGGGCAGGTTCGGGGTCAGCACATCGGCCAGTGGCAACAGCCGCCTGCGCAACGCCACAACAGCGCTCTGTGCCAAAAGCGGATGTCCGCCCTTGGCAATCATGACCGGATCCAGAACGATCGGGCTGTCACAGCCCTCCAATACCGCCGCGACCGCCTCTGCGATCTCGGCCACGGCAATCATCCCGACCTTGACCGC
>JBLIFE010000266.1:0-3944 GCA_047633515.1 Paracoccaceae bacterium
TGTAAAAGCGGGCGATGCCGCAAGGATCCGTAAACAAACAGCGCCGTCAAACCCGATACCACTTCTTTTTTCACCAGACACACCGCCCCCGTCAGACTGCGTTGGTGTGAAACCGTACGCTTGAGAATCAGGAAAATGCACAAAACAGATTAAACATCTGGCTCGAAAACAGCCTTGGGGTACCAACGCGTGCGAATGCCCCTCAAGTCTCCCTCAAGCCCTGGCGATCAATCAGACTTCTTGACCGTTATTTGCGTTACGTCACAATGCCCTGCCAGAAAAGTCGCCGCACAAGATGTGAGATAAAAGTTCCACATCAACCGGAAGCGATCATCAAACCCCAACTTGGCCACCTCGTCCCAGCGCGCGTTGAACGTGTCATGCCAGCGCCGCAAGGTTGTCGAATAGGACTCGCCGAACTCGATCGAGCTACTCACAGCAAGCCCTGCACGCTCGACCTCCCTGCGCAACGCCGTCGGACTGGGAAGCATCCCCCCCGGAAATATGTATTTCTGAATAAAATCAACACCGCGTTTATAAATTTCCCAACGGCGATCGTGAACTGTGATGATCTGCAACGTCGCGGTTTTGCCGGGTTTGAGCCGATCGTGCAGCGCTTTGAAATAGGTCGGCCAGTACTTTTCGCCAACCGCTTCGAACATCTCGATACTTGCAACTCCGTCGTAGGTTCCCCGTTCGTCGCGGTAGTCACACATCTTTATCTCGACAACATCGCTCAGGCCCAGACGCTCCATTCGGGCAACCGCGTAATCGCGCTGTTCACGACTGATGGTCAGTCCGGTGACCCGCAATCCACGCTCCTTGGCCGCATATTCGGCAAACCCGCCCCAACCACAGCCGATCTCAAGAACATGATCCCCCGGCCCGACACCCATCTGATCCACCATGCTGGCATATTTCAGCATTTGAGCGTTTTCGAGGCTCTCTTGTCCGGTTTCATATTTGGCGCTGGAATAGGTCATGCTCTCATCAAGCCAGAGCCCGTAAAAGTCGTTTCCCAAATCATAGTGATGGCTGATATTCTTTCGCGCCTGACGTTTTGAATTCGACTGGAGCCAGAACCGCAACTTTTCATAGCGCCGGACAATGCCCATTCCCGGAAAGCCGTCGTATATCGCATCGTTGTCGGCATGCACGAAATCCATGAACGCCTGAAGATCCGGCGTACTCCACCACCCGTCAAGATATGCGTCACAAAACCCCAGATCACCGTCACGGATCAGCCGCGAAAAGGTGTCGGGATTGTGGATGCGCAACAAAGCGACAGGACCGGGCTTCGCGCCTTCGGTACGAAAAACCCGTCCATCGGGCAATTCCATATCCAGCCTGCCATGCTGGATTTTGCTTGCCTGATCAAAGACCGCCGCAAAATAACGCGGCAGGTCCTTCTCCGCTTTCGTACTTGTTATTATTGTCATTCGCTCCCCCACGGCCTGCACCGTTTGTCCCTTTGTTCCGGTCTCGTATCAAGCCTGAAACCTCATCCTAATTAATACGCACCCTGCACGCTGGCGGATGTTTTTTTCATAGCTGAAGGACAGAATGTCCAGACCATCAACACCACCAGTCCGAATTTACGTCACGCGGCGGGCAAACAGGGGCCCCAAATTTTTGCCTCTGGCAAAAAAATTTGCCAGGCCCAACAAAGTGTGCCTGCGCCGCAAGGCGCACCACACACTCCGGCGGGAGCCTGCCCTGCCATGGGAAATACCTGACAAACACACGTAATCTCAAGCCGCCGGCATCCGCTTTTCTGCAATTCCCGCCCACCACGAACACCCCGCCGGGATTACATCGTCCTGAAAGTTGTATTCAGGATGATGTACCCCCGCGGTGTCGCCGTTTCCAACCAGAATATAGGCACCCGGGCGCTCTTCCAGCATATAGGCAAAGTCCTCTCCTCCCATCACCAGCGGCGCCTCAGCGCACCCCCCTGCGACCTCGCGCGCAACCTCGGCTGCGAATTCGGTCTGCTCGTCATGGTTGATCATAACCGGATAGCCACGACGATACCCCACATCGACACTCCCGCCAAACGTCGCGGCGATACCATCAGCAACCTGCTCGATACGCTTTTGCGCCATATCGCGCATTGCACCGCTCAGGGTGCGCACTGTTCCTTTTATGGCAACACTTGCCGGAATGACGTTGAAGGCCTTCGAAGATGTCTCGAAAGACGTCACAGACACCACGATTTGCTCTACCGGATCGGCATTACGTGACACAATAGATTGCAGCGCCAGCACCAGATGCGACGCCATCACTGTCGGGTCCACGGTTTCGTGGGGTTTGGCGGCATGCCCTCCACGCCCGACCACCGATATGGCGAACTCATCGGTCGCCGCAAAGAACGGGCCGGTCCGGATCGCGAAACTGCCCAACGCTTGACCAGGCCAGTTATGCATCCCGTACACTTCCTGAATGCCGAACTGCTCCATCATGCCATCAGCACACATTTCGCGCCCGCCGCCGCCGCCTTCTTCTGCGGGCTGAAAGATCACGATGGTGGTACCATCGAAATTTCGAGTCTCGCACAGATATTTCGCAGCCCCCAACAACATTGCCGTGTGGCCATCATGCCCACAGGCATGCATCGCTCCGTCTGTCTTGCTGGCATACTCCAGCCCCGTTTGCTCGTGGATCGGTAGTGCATCCATATCCGCACGCAGCCCGACGACCCGCGCTTTTGTGTCACTTTTTCCCTTGATCACGCCGACAACACCTGTGCGCCCGATACCTGTTACCACCTCGTCACATCCGAACTCCCGCAGTTTTTGCGCCACCAGTGCGCTGGTGCGATGTGTTTCGAATTGCAATTCGGGATGGGCATGTAAATCACGGCGCCACTCGGTAATCTCGGCCTGCATTTCGGCAAAACGGTTCTTGATCGGCATTACATCTCTCCTTTGGCACTGACGGACTATGGCACGAACAGGCCGCCCCGACAAAACGAACGGGCACGCCCGATAGCATTCTGCCTTTGGCTGGCATATGGCCGCAAGGCTTCGGCTTTCGCAATAACAACAGCACCTTGTGACAACAAATTCTTACCCCCGGTCATTCTATCACCAGACTTTCGTCAAAATGCAAAACAAACGGTCTCAAAATTATCGGGAAAGTGCCATTCAGGGCCAAAACACCCCCACAGCAGGTCCAGCGAGAGCAATATTCCACAACGCAGGTCGATTGAGCACATTTTTCCGCCACGCCTTCCATTTCGAATTTTTTGTTCGCGTGCGACGCCTTGATCGCGGGTCGCGGCACAGTCATACGCGTTCGGCAACGTTGGTGAACAAAAGGACACATGATGTTCGAAACCCTTGGACTAGAGAATTTTACAGCCCGCGAGGCAAGCGTCATGCTGGGTCTGTTGCTCGGGCTTGTGTTCGGGGCGCTTGCACAGCGCAGCCGCTTTTGCCTGCGCCGCGGGCTTGTCGGCCCCGCAGCAGAGCGTTCTTCCGCGCTGGGCGTCTGGCTGATGGCGCTTGCAGTGGGGGTTTTGTCAACACAAGCAGCCGTCGCCGCAGGGCTGATCGATTTCACCGACCACCGGTTCTTGACAGCCGACCTGCCTGTTCTGGCAATCCTTGCGGGCGGGGCCTTGTTCGGAGCAGGCATGGTACTGACGAAAGGATGTGTGTCACGACTGACCGTTCTAACCGGTCAGGGCAACTTGCGCGCGCTTTTGGTGCTTGTTGTATTTGCGATCACGGCTCATGCGACGCTAAAGGGCGTTCTGGCGCCGCTGCGCGTGTCGCTTGGCAGTGTGACCCTTCCTTTGGGGGAATATGCAAGCCTGTCCGCGCTTCCGGGCGGAGCGGTTTGGGCGCTGGTCATCGCCGGTCTTGCCTTTGCAGTCGCCGCACGCAGCGGGGCACGCCCTGCGCATCTGGTCATGGCCGCCATGATCGGGCTTTTGGTCA
>JBLIFE010000267.1:0-3888 GCA_047633515.1 Paracoccaceae bacterium
CCACGATCCGCGAGCGCGCCTTGCGTAGCATCGACGAGTTGGTGACATGGACGCCTGAAAAAGGCCGCAACCGGCTTTTTGCGATGATCGAGGCGCGACCCGATTGGGTTTTGTCCCGTCAGCGCGCCTGGGGTGTGCCGCTTACCTGTTTTGTCAAGCGGGGCGCGCAGCCCGCCGATGCCGATTTCCTGCTGCGTGACGAGACAGTAAATGCACGCGTTGTTGCCGCGTTCGAAGCAGAGGGGGCCGATTCGTGGTATGCCGAGGGCGCAAAAGAGCGGTTCCTTGGCGGGGATTACCCCGCCGGCGACTATGAACAGGTTTTTGACATCCTTGACGTGTGGTTCGATAGCGGATCGACCCATGCCTTTGTACTGCGCGACCGCGAGGACGGCTCCGAGGACGGTCTGGCCGATCTTTACCTCGAAGGTACCGACCAGCATCGCGGGTGGTTCCATTCGTCGATGTTGCAAAGCTGCGGCACGCAGGGCCGCGCGCCTTATCGCGGGGTGCTGACCCACGGTTTCACGCTCGACGAGAAGGGCAACAAGATGTCCAAATCGGTGGGCAACACGGTTGCTCCCGAAAAAGTGGTACAGCAATACGGGGCCGATATTTTGCGGCTCTGGGTGGCGCAGTCCGATTATACGGCGGATTTGCGTATCGGGCCGGAGATCCTGAAAGGGGTGGCCGACAGCTATCGCCGCTTGCGCAACACGATGCGTTTTCTGCTGGGGGCGTTGCACGATTTCGACGGTAGGGCGGTTGATGTGGCCGACATGCCCGAATTGGAGCAATGGGTGCTGCACCGTGTTGCCGAGCTGGATATCAAAGTGCGCGACGGCTATGCGGCGTATGATTTTCAGGGCGTATTCCAGACCTTGTTCAATTTTGCCACGGTCGAGCTTTCGGCGTTCTACTTCGATATCCGCAAGGATGCGCTGTATTGCGATGCACCTGACAGTGCGACGCGGCGTGCGGCACAAACGGTGCTTGATATCCTGTTCCACCGTCTGACCACGTGGTTGGCGCCGGTGCTGGTTTTCACGATGGAAGAAGTCTGGCTTGAGCGGTATCCGGGAGCAGAAAGCTCGATCCACTTGCAGGACATCCCCGCCACGCCCGAAGCGTGGTTCAACGAAGGTCTGGCCGCAAAGTGGGCGAGCATCCGTGTAGCCCGCCGCGTTGTGACGGCCGCGCTTGAGGTGCAGCGGCGTGACAAGGTGATCGGAGCCTCGCTTGAGGCGGCGCCGGTCGTGTTCGTTGCAGACGAAGACATGCGCGCCGTGTTGGCGTCGGTCGATTTTGCCGATACCTGTATCACCTCGGCGGTGGTGCTGTCGGACGAGGCCGCCCCCGAACAGGCCTTTACCCTGCCCGAGACAGCGGGGATCGCGGTTGTCTTTGCCATGGCCGAGGGCGAAAAATGCCAGCGCTGCTGGAAGATACTGCCCGATGTCGGCACGCATTCCCATGGTGATGTCTGCGCGCGCTGCGAAGAGGCGTTGTCATGAACACGAATAAGTTCGAGCCACCGGTCGAAGATTTCGAAGGGCGCACGCGCGCAAACTTTGCGGCGCAGGCTGTGATGGAAACCTTTGGTGCGTCCCTGACAGAGATCCGGCCGGGCGAAGCGATCATCGAGATGGATTTCGATCCGCGCCTCACCCAGCAGCACGGTTTTTTACACGCCGGTGTGGTGACGACCGTGCTGGATTCCGCTTGTGGTTATGCCGCTTTCAGTCTGATGCCTGACGGGGCAGAGGTCCTGACGGTCGAGTTCAAATCGAACTTTACCGCACCCGCCATCGGGGACAGGTTCCGGTTCGAGGGCCGCGTGATCAATGCTGGCCGCACATTAATGGTGACAGAGGGGCGCGCCTATGCCTTACGCGACGGGATCGAGGACAAGTTGGTGTCGTCGATGGCTGCGACAATGATGGTCGTCAAAGGACGTCCCGACGTTCAGCCACCGGATGTGGAAGACGACGACGAAGACGAGGACGACTAGAAAACGCGTCTTTCTGCCTGAACACAAAGTGGATGCGTCCGTATGCTACGGGCGCATCACGCGTCGCGGACAGGGATGACTTGCTGGGCGATACCTGCAAACACAAGGTAGATCGACGTCACGATAAGGCCCCAATGCGCCCAGCTTAAGGGATCAAACGAAACCCACGCGGCCCATCCTGCGAAAAAGGTCCATGCCAAGGCCATGGGAAGCGAGACGTTGCGCCAGCGCTCTGTCCGGACGGGGTGGATGAACTTCAGCGGTACAAACATTGCCGCCGACAAAATCGCAACCAGTACCAGATTGGTCCAGTGGCTTGGTTGCAGTGCGAAAATCACCAGAACGACCATGTTCCAGCAGCCGGGAAAGCCGGAAAAAGAATTGTCCTTTGTCTTCATACGTGTGTCGGCAAAGTAGATCACACTGGAAAAGGTGATAATCATCAACGCAGCCCATCCGGTCCAGCCGGACATCAGGTCCGAGGCAAACAGCGCGTAGGCCGGGATGAACACATAAGTCAGGTAGTCGATAATCAGGTCCAGCAGCACACCGTCAAACTGCGGCGCGTTGGTTTTTACGTCGTATTTGCGCGCCAGCGGCCCGTCGATGCCATCAACGGCAAAGGCCACCACAAGCCACACAAACATCAAGGGCCAGTCTCCCTCTACTGCCGCCAAAAGCGATAACATGGCGAAAACAGCTCCGGTGGCCGTAAGGAAGTGAACGCAAAGGGCCTGCATTTTTTTTGTCATGACCTGTTGTTATCCGATTGCTGCATGATTGCCAATTGTCGCAGCAGGGCAATTCGGAGGGAGAATGTGCATTACATCCGGGCCGTGATCGTGATGGAAACGAAGCCGTGGGCGGGTGTGGCATCAGGCCTTGGGGTGGGCCGCATTATACACTTCCATCAAACGTGTGGTATCGACCGCCGTGTAATGCTGGGTCGTTGACAGCGAGGCATGCCCGAGCAGGTCCTGAATGGTTCGAAGATCGCCTCCGGCATTCAGAAGGTGGGTGGCAAAACTATGGCGCAGGGCATGTGGCGTCGCCGAGGCCGGCAGGCCAAGTTGCATCCGTGTCTGCTCCATGACCTTTTGAACAAGGCGGGGGTTCAACGCGCCTCCCCTGACGCCGCGAAATAGGGGTTTGTCGGGCGTAAGCGCATGCGGACACTGCGCGACATACACTGCGACGGCTGACCGGGCGACTGGTAAGACCGGAACAATCCGCTCTTTGCCGCCCTTTCCCCGAATATGAAGCATGTCACTCATCTTGCCGTCCGCACCGCTCAGGCTCAGGGCTTCTGAGATGCGCAGCCCGCAGGCATAGAGCAAGGTGACAACGGCGGTGTCACGTGCGGCAACCCAAGGCAGACGGGCCTGAACCTCGACTGTGTTTATGACCGCCTTGGCCTGATCCACAGCCAGCGGCCGAGGCAGCTTTTTGTGAAACTTGGGTGCGCGGGCCGCAAGGATGGCTGTGGCGTCGAAGGGATGGTGCTCGCTCATCCACCCTGCGAAATTCTTGACCGACGACAGCATCCGGGCAAGAGAGCGTGCTCCGATGCCGCGACCGCGCTCGTGGGCCATCCAGCTGCGCATCTGGGTAAGCCTCACGCCCTGCAAATCCTTTAGGCGGAAGGCATGCCCCAGATGCTGTGTCATGAACGCACAAAACGAAGCGACATCATGGCGATAGGCAGTGACTGTGTTATCGGCTGCGCCGTCTATCGCACGAATATGCTCGATCCATCTGCCCAGAAGAGGTGTCAGATCGGTTGCAGGTTCTTCTATCATGGCCCGTCTCCCTTTTGTGCGCCGCCGCGGGCGCGGTAAGAGCGCGCCCCCCCCCACCCAAAACCCCAGCGCGCCTCT
>JBLIFE010000268.1:0-3883 GCA_047633515.1 Paracoccaceae bacterium
GCCGACCTGGCTTTTGCGGTCTGCCGCGCGGGCGTCATCGACCTTTTGCCGCTCCATGTCGTAAAGCCGCGCCCGTAAGACCGCCATGGCGATTTCGCGGTTGCGGTGTTGGGACTTTTCAGCGCTGATGACCATCAACCCGGTGGGCAAATGGGTGATCCGCACTGCGGAATCGGTGGTATTGACGTGTTGGCCACCGGCGCCGCTGGCGCGCATTGTATCGATGCGGATGTCGGTGGCGGGAATGGCAATATCGACCTCTTCGGCTTCGGGCAGAACCGCGACGGTCGCGGCAGAGGTGTGGATGCGCCCGCCGCTTTCGGTGCTGGGCACACGTTGCACGCGGTGGACCCCGCTTTCATATTTCAGCCGCGCGAAAACACCGACGCCTTTGATGTGGGCCACGACCTCTTTGACGCCGCCCAACTCGGTCAGCGCCTCTTCGATGATATCAAAGCTCCAGCCTTGTGTCTCGGCATACCGCTGGTACATGCGCAGCAAATCCGCAGCAAACAGGGCCGCTTCATCGCCCCCGGTGCCGGGGCGTATCTCGATCATGGCAGGGCGCACGTCGGCGGCATCTTTTGGCAACAATGCGATTTGCAGATCACTTTCAAGCGCGCGTATCTGTGCGCGCAAAATCGGTATCTCGTCCTCGGCAAGCGCCTTCATTTCGGGATCGTTAAGCATAGCTTGTGCGTCTTCCAGATCGCGCAGACAGGTCTTGTACGCCTCGATCTGGGTCACAACCGGGCGCAGGTCGGAATATTCACGCCCCAATTGTGCAATATCGGATGCCCCCGACGCATCGGCCATCTTGGCCTCCAGAAACTGGAGGCGGGCAATAATCTCGTCGAGGCGATATTCGGGAACCATGGCTTCGTTTGCCCTCATGCACAGGCTTGGTCAAGCCATCAATTTGCAGTATAACGGAGGGATGAAAACATTGCTCGTGTCCTTCGCATTGCTCGTGCTGCCGGTCTTGCAGGCCGCCGCAGGCGCCGCAACCGCCGACTTGATTGAACAACCTGCCGCCCTGCAAAGCCCCACACGGTTTATCGCAAAGGCCCAGGATTGTTTTTGCACCGACAGGCAAGGCACCAGAGTCGAGTTGGGCGCCTCGATCTGCATGCAGGTGGACGGGCGGATGTTTACCGCGCGGTGTGAAATGTCGCTCAACTCGCCCATGTGGCGCGAGCAAAGCGACGGATGTGCGACATCAACCCTGCAAATCAGCAATCCAGCGGGTCATGCGGGCTGAATTGACGCCAAGGTCGGATCCACCGAACCGTAAGCGGCTGAACACCAACAGCCGCGCGCCATCCCCTTCGGCAATGGCCTCGACGGTGATGTAATCGGGAAAACCGAACACCCGCGAGCGCGAGATATAGGTAATCCGCCCTTCCTGCACCGACCCGGCCAACCGCGTGGTGCGCGGCTCGCGCAGCGCGATTTCATCGACACGCGCCAGCAACGCCTGAGGGGTTTGTGCAAAAACCGGCGCGTCTTTCACACCCAGCGCGAACCCGCCAGGGCCTGTCACCCCGTCCGTCGCCGCGACGTGCCACCGTGCCGGGTCAGACGGTGCCAACCGGACATAGATCATGCCGGCGGCCACCACCGCAAGAAGCCCCAAAGATATCATCATGGCAATACGCATAAGCACCCTCAAATCAAGTTGTGTTTGTCAGCGGTAGGTCACGCCGGGCAGAACGCACAGTAGTTCGTAAAGTAGATTGGCAGCCACCAGCGCGGTATTTCCCGATGTATCGTAGGGCGGCGAGACTTCAACCAGATCACACCCGACAATATCGATCCCCTTGAGCGCGCGGATCAGCTCCATCGCTTGCGGTGTCGTCAGGCCGCCGATCTCCGGCGTGCCTGTGCCGGGTGCAAAAGCAGGATCAAGGCTGTCGATGTCATAGGTCACATAGGTTTTGTGCCCTTCCAGCGTCTCGTTGATCTGCGCACCCAGACCCGATAGGGATTGATGCCAGATTTCGGGCGCCGTCACCAGATTGAAACCCCACTCGCGCGGCTCGTCAAAATCGCGCGCAGTGTAGCCGGTGCCGCGCAAGCCGACTTGCCAGACTTTGTGCGGTATCAACAAACCTTCTTCGTACGCCCGCCGGAACACCGTGCCGTGGGTTTCACGCTCGCCGAACATGTGCTCGTTGACATCCGCATGGGCATCCACATGGACAAGCGCGACCGGTCCGTGTTTTTTCGCAATCGCACGCAGGATCGGCAAGGTGATCGAATGATCCCCGCCCATCGTCATCGGGATAGCACCAGCATTCAGGACAGTGTCGATCCCTTGTTCGATAATCCCGAAACTGGCCTGCAAATTGAACGTGTTGATCGCCAGATCGCCGATATCGGCACAGTTGAGACTGTCAAAAGGCGCCGCGCCCGTCTGGATGTTATAGGGTCGGATCATCGCACTTTCGGCACGAATCTGCTTGGGGCCAAATCGTGTGCCCGACCGCCAGCTTGTGCCGATGTCCATGGGCACCCCCAGAAAAGCAACATCAAGACCCTCGGCCGAAGATGTCTGGGGCAGACGCATGAATGTCCCCGGGCCCGCAAACCGCGCAAGCTCGTTGCCACCGATAGGTTGGTTCGTCATTTTGTTCCCTTTCGGCGCGTCCAGCACCACAAACACATCAATTCTGTTGCCACGTGTGCCCCTGCAATCGCCGTAGCCCCCGTGGTATCATAAGGCGGAGAGACCTCTACGATATCACCTCCGACCATGTTGATCCCTGCAAGGTCCCGAAGGATATGGGCTGCCTGCGCCGAACTCAACCCACCCCAGACCGGTGTGCCAGTACCCGGCGCAAAAGCCGGATCAAGGCAATCGATGTCAAAGGTCACATAGGCCTTGTGATTGCCCACGATCTCCTTGACACGCGCCGCCACGGCGCCGGGTGCGGCCTCGTGAACGGTGCGGGCATCAATGGTGTGCACGCCCAAAGTGTCTTCGTTGGTGGTACGAATACCGATCTGCACCGAGCGTTGGGGCACAATCAGCCCTTCTTTCACAGCCTTGTAGAACATCGTGCCGTGGTCGATGCGGGTCATATCATCGTCGGGCCATGTGTCGGAATGGGCGTCGAAATGGATCAGCGACAGGGGCCCGAATTTCTCTGCGAAAGCGCGCAGAATTGGAAAGCTGATGTAGTGATCACCGCCCAGAGAAATGACACCGCACCCTTGTGCAAGTATCCCTGCGATGTGCGCCTGCAAGGTCGCAGGGAAAGCTGACACCTGTGCGTAGTCAAAAGCAAGATCGCCAAAATCCGCGACAGCAAACTCCTCAAGCGGATCAAAACCCCATCCGTACGGCGGATCGAACGGCTGCAGGGCGCTTGCCTCGCGAATTGCGCGCGGGCCAAGCCGTGTGCCGGGCCGGTTTGTGACTGCCTGATCAAACGGCACGCCCGTGAACGCCAGATCAAAACCGGTCAGATCCTTGGTATACCGCCGGCGCAAAAACGATGGCGCACCTCCAAAGGCATTCTCGAAGGCAAGTCCGCGTGCCTTGCCCGTAAATGCCAGATCAACCTGACGTTTCGCATCCTCTAGCGACATGAACGTTCCCTTTTCCGGTATATCCTCATCCTGCACCAACACCCGACAGGCTGCAACACCCCTCCCCTTGCAGACCCGTTTGTCACGCACCAACGATATGCCCCGACAACCCTGCGTTAGTCGACATCCGTGTATTGAAATCTGGAAGACAAACACTGTATCATAAGGCTAAGACAAAACCTGGTAGCGCAACAGACGTTGCGAGAAAATGAAGCAGTAATGACCAAGACAACGAGCAAACTGCTCCTCTCTGCGCGTGCAAGCGTCAAACGCGGAGAGTTCGAGAATG
>JBLIFE010000269.1:0-3870 GCA_047633515.1 Paracoccaceae bacterium
GCCTTCCCGGTTATGCACGTGACAAAGCCGGCATTGTTACTGCAATGCACGGCGCACATGTTTTTCCCGACAGCAACGCCCACGGCTTGGGTGAGGCGCCGCATTGGCTTTATACCGTTGAATTCGATGGCGAAACCCTGTGGGGGGCGCGGGCCGAACCGGCCACGACAATGCGCATCGACGCGTGGGAGGCCTATCTTGTCCCGTCCTGACACGCCCCCTTTTGATGCACCCGTTTTTGATGCACCCGTTTTTGATGCACCGTGGCAGGCGCAGGTCTTTGCGCTGGCGGTTGGATTGAACGAGGCAGGGGTGTTCAGCTGGACCGACTGGGCCGCGACCTTTTCGGATGTGATTGCACGCGAACAGGCCCCCGAGGCCCCCTCGAACGACGAATACTACCGGTGTTGGCTGATCGCGCTTGAGCAGATGTTGATCGCGCGCGGGTTGGCGGATGCCGAAACTGTAGGGGCTGTGACGCAAGCCTGGCACCGCGCCGCACAAGCAACCCCGCACGGGGCGCCGATCCTGCTGGCCAACGATCCCTATTCTTCCGGTTTGGGGGCCTCGTCATAATCGGGGCTCAAAATGCGCGCACTGCTCCCGTCAGGGTCATCGAATTGCCCGCGCCGCGCAGCCCACACAAAACCGAACAACCACAAAGCCCCGATAAGGACCGACACCGGAATCAGAAACACCAGAACATTCATGACGATTTCATCCTTATCGCATTCAAAGACACAAGGATCGACGAGCCCGACATGGCAAGCGCCGCGATCAACGGCGTGACAAAGCCCAAGACCGCAACTGGCACCGCCACGGCATTATAAATCGCCGCAATCCACAAATTCTGACGCATCCGGCGACGGGCCAGATGGGCCAATTCAAGCATATCGGGCAAAGCCCGCAAGTCATCCCGCAACAAAACAACATCCGCCACCGCGCGCGACGCATCCACCGCCGCCGCCGGAGACGCCGACACATGCGCCGCCCCAAGAGCCGCCGTATCGTTCAACCCGTCCCCCACCATCAAGACCCGTATCCCCGCGTCGGACAGTTTGGAGATATAGGCCAATTTTTCTTCGGGGCCGACGTTCGACAGCGCCAGTGCGATACCTGCCTGTCCGGCGACATGTGCCACATTCGCGGCATTATCACCCGACAACAACGTCACCGGAAGGCCCATCAACTCAAGCCGCGCAACAGTCTCGGCTGCCCCCTCGCGTAAAGTGTCGTTGAAACACAGCGGTAGCGGCGGCACTTGCCCGTCATCCACCCACGTCGCCAGTCGGTCGACCCCCGGCACGCCCAGCCAATCCGCAGAGCCAAGCCGCACGCGCCGCCCCTCGAATTCCGCCTCGACGCCGCGCCCGGGATATTCACAGACCTGCGAAAGCATCACAGACGGTGTGCCTCGCCGACGGGCGGTCTCGGCCAACGCCCGTGCCAGCGGATGTGCCGACCCACGTGCCAGTGTTGCCGCCAGTGCGAATTGCGCCTGCGACAGGCCGTGCCCTTCATCCAGCGACGGCGTGCCTTTGGTCAGGGTGCCGGTCTTGTCGAAAACAACCTGATCCACATCACAAAGCCGCTCTAGCGCGGTTGGGGATTTGACCAGAATACCGCGCCGGAACAATCGCCCCGTCGCCACCGTCGACACCGCAGGAATAGCCAGCGCAAGCGCACAAGGGCAGGTGATGATCAAAACGGCAACCGCGATATTCACCGCTAGCCGCAGATCTCCGCTCAGGAAATACCACCCGCAAAAGGCCAGTAATGCCACCGCATGCACCAGCGGCACATAAAGCCCCGCCGCCTTGTCCGCCAGCGATGCATACCGCGACCTTGCGCGCTCTGCGACTTCGACCAACGCCCGCAAGCGGTGCAGCGTCGAATCGCGCCCCAAAGCCGTCAACTCGATGACCAACGGCCCCGTCAGGGTCACCTCGCCCGCATGAACCGCATCGCCCAAACCCGCCTGCACCGGCATGGATTCTCCGGTCAGCAGCGCGCGGTCCAAATCGGTCTGTCCCTCGATGATCCGCCCGTCCACGGGAATACGCGTGCCCGGCACGACCCTGATCCGGTCACCGATGGCAAGGGCGGCAATGGCCACGTTCTCTTCGGTGTCCCCACAGATGCGCATGGCACGAGGGGTCTCCAGAGCAGCAAGCTCGTCAGCGGCAGACCGCGCCGCCATTCGCGCCCGGTGATCCAGAAACCGCCCGATCAACAGGAAAAACGTCAGCGACAAGGCCGCATCGAAATAGGCATGCAGCCCCCCCTGCGCCACCTCGAACACAGACATGCAAACCGCAAGCGTGATCGCCAGCGTGATCGGCACATCCATATTGACCCGCCCGACACGCAGTGCGGCCACCGCACTGGCAAAGAAGGGTTGCGCACAAAACCCGACCGCCGGAATTGCAATCATGGCAGACACCCAGTGGAACAGATCGCGGGTCGCGTCCTCGGCGCCGGCCCAGACAGCCACCGACAACAGCATCACGTTCATCATCGCGAACCCCGCCACCGCAATGCGCAGCACCAGATTGCGCGCCGTTGTGTCGGTTGCGGTGGCCGCGATGGTTTCCGGATCCAAGGGCTGCGCGGCGAACCCTGCGGCCGTAAGGGCCGCCACCAGTGACGCGGCATTAACGTACGGCTGGGACTGCACCGTGGCGCGTTTCTGCGTCAGGTTCACACGCGCTTGCGACACGCCTGGCACCGCCTGCAACGTGCGCTCCACCCCTGAAATACACGCGGCACAGTGGATTGAAGGCAAGGACATCAGCAGCGTCTGTGTTGCCGCGACCTTGCTTTTGGCCGGGTCGATTTCAAGCGGAGGCAGCTCGATACAGGCGGGGCAGATGGCGGTCATTTTGTAGCCATTTCGCGCAACACGATGCGGCGGCGGAACAACGTGCCGTCCTCGGCATGGGCCACAAGACGCAAGTTCCAGTTGCCCGGCGCAACCACCACAGGGGCGCGAAACCCTTCGTCCGAGGCGGCGAACGTCAAAAGCTGGTCATCCGCCACATGCGTCGCACGGCCAAACGTACCTGCAACCTTCGCCGAGCGGACAGGTTGCCCGTCTTGACCAAGGATCCGCACCACAAGGTCGGCTCCAACCAAGCGGGCTGATACAGTCCAGCCCAGCGCATCCTGCGCACGCTTGTCGCGGTCGAACGACTGGCTTGCGACATAGCTGTTGCGCGTCTCAAGCCCCGGAAATGTCGCGACCGCCTGAAACGCCAGTGTCAGGTTGACCGCAATAATTATGCCAAAACCGATGGCAAACATCGCAAAAACCTTTGGTCCGGTGAGGGGAGTAAACATCACTGCGTCTCTTTTCCGTTGAATATTGTTTCCTGATAGGCCCTGTCACCGTTGCTGGTGTCCTCGATCCAGAGCCGCACGTCTGTACGGTCCGTTGTTGCGGCCTCTGACGAGGGCGACGCCGAGATATAGACCCGCTGCAAGAATGTCGTATCGGCGGGAACGTAGGCCACGATGTAGGGCGTGCCCTCAAGCGTCAAAAACATGTGGCTGTCCGAGGTCAGGGATATTTTGAACGGTCGCGTCTCACCGTGTTTGTTGCGCAAACGTACATCATAAGTGTTTCGAATCGTGCCATCCGCCAGCGTTACGAAGGTCGGGTTGCGTACCGGTGCAACCGTCAACTCGATATCGGACCGCACGAACAACGCAAAAACCAGCGCCACACCGATCAAGCTCCACAGAGCGGTATAAATCATCACTCTGGGGCGCAGAATATGCTTTAGACGCGCGATCGGGGCCTGCCCCGCGCGCTCGGCCTCTTCGTCCTTGAGGGCGGTATAATCAATCAACCCGCGCGGTTTGCCGATA
>JBLIFE010000270.1:0-3828 GCA_047633515.1 Paracoccaceae bacterium
CCGATGCGATCTTTGACTTCCAAACCACCTGGGAGGGCCTCAGTCGGGTTCTTCCCGGTGCTGGCAGCACCAAGCAAATGCGCGCCGCCACTGTCGAACACCTGCAAAAGGCGCGTGACGAGGGGCGCGCGGTTATCGCGGCCGCATTCGAGGCTGACCCACGATCCTCCCGCAAACTTGTGCATTCCTATGCTTACCTTACGGACGGTTTGGTGATCACGACACTGCGGGCCGTGCGCGAATACATGTGCCCCGACCCCGATCAGATGCGGCCCGAAAAGCTGTCTGTTCTGGCGGTCGGAGGATACGGGCGCGCCGAAATGGCACCCCACTCGGATGTGGATCTGCTGTTCCTGACGCCGAAAAAGATCACACCCTGGGCCGAAAGCGTCATCGAATCGATGTTGTATGTCCTGTGGGATCTTCGGCTGAAGGTTGGTCACTCCAGCCGCACGATCAAGGATTGTCTGAAGCTGGGACGCGAGGATTATACCATCCGCACCGCGTTGCTCGAAGTGCGGCTGCTGGCGGGCGATGCGGGGCTTGCCACAGACCTCGGCGTGCGGCTTTGGAACGATCTGTTCTCGGGCACGGGCCGCGAATTCATCGAGGCAAAACTGGCCGAGCGTGGCGCACGCCATACCAAACAGGGCGGCCAGCGGTACATGCTGGAGCCGAACGTCAAAGAAGGCAAAGGCGGGTTGCGCGATCTGCAATCGCTGTTCTGGATCGCCAAATATATTCACCGCGTGCAGCGTATCGAAGAGCTTGTCGGGCTTGGTGTGTTCACTCCTGAAGAATACTGGGCTTTCGAGGCCGCCGAAGACTTTCTGTGGGCAGTGCGCGCGCATCTGCACCTGATCACCGGACGCGAGATGGATCAGCTCACCTTTGACATGCAGGTCGAAGTCGCAGCCCACCTCAAATACATCGATCATTCCGGGCGGCGCGGCGTCGAGCATTTCATGCAGGATTACTTCCGCCACGCCACGCAAGTCGGAGAGTTGACGCGTATTTTCCTGACTGCGCTAGAGGCGATCCACGTTAAGAACGAGCCGATGCTAGTGGGGTTTTTCCGGCGCAAACGTAAAGTCAAACCGCCCTACGTGATCCGGCAGAACCGTCTGGACATCGAGGACGAGGCGGCCTTTTTCGGCGACACGCTGAACATGCTGCGGATTTTCGACGAGGCCCTGCGCACCGGCCTGCTCCTGCACCCTCAGGCCATGCGACTGATTGCGGCCAATCTGTCGCTTTTCGACGAGGCCATGCGCACGGATCGGGACGCGGTCAATATTTTCCTTGGTCTTCTGCTCAAACACGGCAACCCCGAACGCGCCTTGCGGCGGATGAATGAACTGGGTGTTTTGCAGGTGTTTTTACCCGAATTCGAGCCGATCGTGGCGATGATGCAGTTCAATGTCTATCATTCCTACACCGTTGACGAGCACACGATCCAATGCATCAAAACACTTAGTCAGATCGAGCATGAAGAGTTGGAGGAAGAACTGCCCATTGCCAGCGGCATCCTCAAACGCGGCATCAACCGCAAGGTGATCTATATCGCGCTGCTGCTGCATGACATCGGCAAGGGGCGCAAAGAGGACCACTCCATTCTCGGTGCGCGGATCGCCCGCAACGTAGCCCCCCGACTGGGCCTGAACAAGGAGGACTGCGAAACTGTGGAATGGTTGGTGCGATATCATTTGCTGATGTCCGACATGGCGCAAAAGCGGGATCTGTCCGATCCGCGCACCATCCGCGACTTTGCCAAGGCCGTAAAGACGCGCAAGCGTCTGGATCTTTTGTCGGTGTTGACCGTGTGCGACATTCGCGGCGTCGGGCCAAGTGTCTGGAACAACTGGAAAGCCATGCTTTTGCGCAACCTCTATCGGCAAACCGCCGATGCGCTTGAAACCGGGCTGGAGGAGTTGAACCGCGAGAACCGCGATGTCGAGGCAAAGCGTGCCTTGCGGGCCGCCCTCGCCGACTGGCCCACAAAAGATCTGCGCATCGAGACCGGCCGCCACTACCCGACCTATTGGCAAGGCCTGCCGACCAGTGCGCATATCGTTCTGGCGAAATTGTTGCACAACATTCCCGATGACGCCGTGCGGATCGACCTGACGCCGGATCTTGACCGTGACGCCACCTGTGCCTGCTTCGCTTTCGCCGACCATCCGGGGCTTTTTGTGCGCGTGACGGGGGCGCTTGCGCTTGTCGGGGCGAATGTCGTGGATGCCCGCAGTTTCACCTCAAAGGATGGCTACGCCTGCTTTGCGTTCTGGATTCAGGATGCCGAGGGCAAACCCTTTGAGCCCGATCGCTTGCCCAGACTGCGCAATATGATCACAAAAACGCTTCAGGGAGAGATCCTGCCACGCGAAGCGTTAAAAAGTCGTGACAAGCTTAAAAAGCGCGAGAAAAACTTCCGGTTTCCGACATCGATCACTTTTGATAACGACGGCTCCGACATCTATACCATCATCGAGGTCGACACCCGTGACCGCCCCGGCCTGTTGCACGACTTGTCGCGAACTCTTGCAGACACGAATATCTATATCTCGTCGGCTGTCATCGCGACCTACGGCGCACAGGTGGTCGATACATTCTATGTCAAGGACCTGTTCGGCCTGAAGATCCATTCCATGGTGAAACAGGGTCTGCTGGAGCGTAAGCTACGCGATGCCGTCGAGGCAGGCTCTGCAAGGGCGCACAGCTGATGCCGAAGATACGGCTCGTCTCCGGTTTTCTGACCGTGGGCATGTGGACCATGCTCAGTCGCCTGCTCGGGTTTGTGCGCGACATTGCAATCGCTTCGCGACTGGGCGACGGACCTGTGGGCGAGGCCTTTCTGGTGGCGTTTGCCTTGCCGAACATGTTTCGAAGGTTTTTTGCCGAAGGCGCGTTCAACATGGCCTTCGTGCCGATGTTTTCGAAAAAACTCGAAAGCGGCGATGACCCGCTGGGGTTTGCGCGCGATGCCTTTGCGGGGCTGGCTGCGGTTGTGCTGTTGGTGACCATCCTTGCGCAGCTCGTGATGCCGTGGCTCGTGCTTGCCATGGCCAGCGGATTTGCCGGTGATGCCCGTTTTGAAATGGCCACCGGTTTTGGCCGTGTTGCGTTTTTCTACATCCTGTTCATTTCACTGGCGGCGTTACTGTCGGGGGTTCTCAATGCGTCGGGCCGGTTTGTGGCGGCGGCGGCGGCTCCGGTCCTGCTCAACATTATTCTTGTGGGCGCGATGGCGCTGTCGGGGCCGATGGGCTGGGACTTTGGCTGGGCGCTGACATGGGCCGTGCCCTTGGCGGGGTTTGCGCAGCTTGTTCTGGTCTGGAAGGCGGCGTCGCGCGCAGGCTTCCGGCTGGTGCCGCGCCGCCCGCGAATGACGCCAGAGTTGAAACGGCTGGCCCTGATCGCGGGGCCCGCAGCACTTGCCGGCGGAGTCATGCAGATCAACCTGCTGGTCGGACGACAGGTCGCCAGCTTTTATGACGGCGCGATCATGTACCTGAACCTTGCCGACCGGCTGTATCAGCTGCCTCTGGGGGTTGTTGCGATTGCCATCGGTGTGGTTCTGCTGCCGGATCTGTCGCGCAAGCTCGAGGCCGGAGACACACGCGGCGGACAAGACGGGTTCAACCGCGCAACCGAATTCGCCTTGTTGCTGACCGTGCCTGCGTCGATCGCCTTGATGACAGTGCCGTTTCCGATCGTATCGGTGCTGTATCAACGCGGGTTGTTTGACGCGCAGGCCGCACAGGCCACGGCGCTGGTGACCGCGATCTACGGCGCCGGGCTGCCGGCATTCGTGCTGCAAAAGGTCCT
>JBLIFE010000271.1:0-3815 GCA_047633515.1 Paracoccaceae bacterium
AAAGGCACACCGGCCCGGTGCAACAATTGGGTTGCCAGCAGCGCCGTGAGCGACGTGCTTTCGGCCGGCTTTGCCACAACCCCGTTGCCAACCGCCAAGGCCGCAGCAATCTGTCCGGTAAAAATGGCAAGCGGGAAGTTCCAAGGGGAGATACAGGCAAATACGCCGCGCGCCTGCAACTCGGGCTGCCGCTTCGCTTCGCTTGCGTAATACCGCAGGAAATCAACGGCCTCCCGCAACTCGCCGATGCAATCCGCCGGTGTTTTTCCCGCCTCGCGGCACAGGACCGCAAACAGCAATCCGAAATTCGCCTCATAAAGGTCGGCCGCAGCATTCAGCACCTCGGCACGGACCGCCACAGGCGCATCCCACGTTCGTGCCGCAGCAATTGCGGCCTGCGCGGCCTCTTTGGTGGCATAAACCACACTGCCCACGACATCGGTCCAGTCACAGGGATTGGTGATGACGACCTTTGGGCCATCGCCGCTCTCGAACTCCCAATAATGCCCTTTCCACGGATCACGCGCGGCATCGATCTGTGCCAGATCGGTAAGATTGTGCAGATCCCAGCCACGTGAATTGACCCGCGCCGCACCATAAAGTGCCGCAGGCATTTTGACCGCCGTAGGGGCTGTGGGGTCGAGTTTTGCAAACGTCGCAAACGGGTCCGAGGCCACGCGTTCGGCTGGCACATCCTTGTCCACGATCTGGTTCACAAAAGAGCTGTTCGCGCCATTTTCAAGCAGACGTCGCACAAGATACGCCAACAAATCACGATGCGCTCCCACCGGCGCATAAACACGACAGCGCGTTCCGTGGGCGGCCTTGACCTGACGGTGCAACGCCTCGCCCATGCCCTGCAAACGCTGGAACTCGAACGCGTGACCTTTCGGGATGCCGGCCTGATCCGCCATTTCAAGAATTGCACACACGGTATGCGCGTTATGAGTGGCAAATTGCGGATAGATCCGGTCGGTCATTCCCAGCAAAAGCTTTGCACAACAAATATAGGACACATCAGTGGCCGATTTGCTTGTAAAAACCGGAAATCCCGATAGCCCCTCAACCTGTGCCAGCTTGATCTCGGTATCCCAATAGGCCCCTTTGACAAGCCGCACCATCAATTTGCGGTCCAGCTCAATCGCCAACGCGTTCAACCAGCGCAGCACCGACGGCGCGCGCTTGCCATACGCCTGAACAACCACCCCGAAGCCGTCCCATCCAGCAAGAGCAGGGTCCCGCAGAACCGCCTCGATGACATCAAGCGACAGGTCCAACCGATCCGATTCCTCGGCATCGATGTTGAACCCCATTCCCGCCGCACGCGCCTTGAGTGCAAGAGCACGGGTGCTTTCGACCAGCTCGGTCCTTACACGGGTCGATTGCCCGACCTCGTATCTGGGGTGCAGCGCGGACAGCTTTACCGAAATACCGGGATTGGTGCCGACATCGCCTTTCGTGCAACGCTTGGCAATTGCATCGATCGAACGGCTGTAGGCGGCATAATATTCAGAAGCATCCGCCGCCGTCAGCGCAGCTTCGCCCAACATGTCATACGAAAAGGTAAACCCCTTGGCCTCTCTCGGCTTTGCGCGCGAAATGGCCTCGGTAATGGTGCGACCCAAAACAAACTGATGCCCCAATTCCTTCATCGCCCGCTGCACGGCCACACGGATGACAGGTTCTCCCATCCGCTTGACCAAACGACGCAGAACCGAGGCCACACGGTCGGCGTCCTTTTTCAGCACCTTACCCGTCAGCATCAGCGCCCATGTGGAGGCATTGACCAGTGACGAGCTTGAATGCCCGATGTGACGCCCCCAGGAGGACGGCGCAATTTTGTCCTCGATCAGCGCATCGATCGTGTCGGGGTCAGGCACCCGCAGCAGCGCCTCGGCGAGACACATCAGGGCGACGCCCTCTTGGGTCGACAGCCCGTACTCCGCCAGAAAGACCTCCATCAGGCCGGGTTTATTTTCACGGCGTATGGAATGCACCAACCCGATCGCCGCCTGCCGCGCACCCGCATGCATCGACGCGGAAAGATCCGCATGCTGCTCAAGTTGCTGCAAACAGACCTGTTGGTCCCGAAGATGTGTAGCGCGCATTTCCACGCGCAACGAGGAAAGATCAATCATCGCAATATCCCCAAATGAGTCGCGATCTGGATACTATAGAATTGGAATATTTATTGACTTATTGAGTTGGATTTGCGCTCATTCCTGACTTATCTTCAGCGACCTGACGGGCAATATGATCAAAAAATCCGACGAAATCAGTCAACTTGACCAATACGATCTGCGCATCATCGCAGAACTGAAAGCAGATGGGCGGCTGGCTGTTACAGAACTGGCGCAGCGCGTTGGTCTCTCCAAGACACCGTGCCAAATGCGTCTGCGCAGGCTTCAGAGTGACGGGTTTATCCTCGGCTTTCGCGCAGTGCTTGACCCCGAAAAACTTGGCATGAGCAATGTCGCATTTATCGAAATCCGCTTGAAAGACACAACCGAAGCGTCCCTCGCAGCCTTCAACAAAGCCGTTCGTGCGATTCCGGAAATTGAACAATGCCATATGATCGCGGGCGCGTTCGACTATCTTCTGAAAGTACGCACCAGAACCATCGCGGAATACCGCAAGACACTGGGTGAGAAAATCTCGAACCTTCCCCACGTTGCAAGTTCTTCAACACATGTTTCGATGGAATCGGTCAAGGACGAAGTATTCTGATCTTCGAAAGCCTTCGCCGTTAGACGAGCCGCGCCAGACACTGTTCAAAGCGCAAAGGAACCGCCGCTTCACCGCGCCCGCGACCGAACGCGGGCATCAGGCACAACAGCTGCGCGGGCGCACTTGCCGACCGTCACCAACGGTCGGCAAATGGCATCCGCTCAGCCTCAAAAATCACGCAAGCGATGGCAGCCACAAAACGATCCACGGAAAGGCGACCAGCAACGCGATGGTAATACCGTCCGCGATAAAGAACGGCGTCACCCCGACGAACACGTCCGACACAGTAAGGTCATCGCGCACACCGGCCACAACGAAACAGTTCAATCCGATGGGCGGCGTAATCAAACAGAACTCCGCCATTTTAACCACCAGAATTCCGAACCAGATCGCACACATGGGGCCGGACATCCCGAAAGCACTGTCAGCAGCAGAGACGAACTCTCCTCCGTTCAAGGCCATGACCGCCGGATAGACAACCGGCAACGTCAGCAGCAACATGCCGATTGCGTCCATGAACATACCCAGCACGGCATAGGCCAACAAGATGAACACCAACGTCAGCATCGGCGACTGGTCCAACGAGGTAATCCAGTCTGAAAAGGCCCCCGGCAAATCGGCGAAACCAAGAAACCGGACATAGATCAAAACGCCCCAGATGATTGTAAAAATCATCACAGAAAGCTTTGCAGTCTCCAGCAATGCGTCCTTGAACTGGGCCAAGCGCATGCCCTTGGCCACAGCCATCACAAAGACGACGAACGCCCCCAGAGCGCCTCCTTCGGTCGGCGTGCCCCAGGCATCTCCACCGAAGGGGTTGTAGATGAAGAAGACGATAATGAAGACGACGAAAAAGATCGGAAACGCCGGAGGCAGTGATACCAGCCGCTCCTTCATCGTGAACCCGCCGACCGGTGGGCCGACCTTAGGCCAGATAAGCGCGATACCGATGATAAGCGAAGCGTAAACGATGGCCGAAAAGGCTCCGGGAATGAACCCGGCCAACAACAGCTTTCCGACGTCCTGCTCGACAATAATCGCGTAAATTACCAGAATTGCAGATGGCGGGATCAAAGACGCCAGCGTCC
>JBLIFE010000272.1:0-3808 GCA_047633515.1 Paracoccaceae bacterium
CCGCCAGATCGCGCGGGAAAAACGGCGTGTCGGCGGCCGCTGAAATCACATGGCTGGCGCCCACTGTCGCGGCATGATCCAGCCCCGCCAGAACACCGGCCAACGGGCCGGGATACTCTGCGATGCTGTCAGCCACCACCGGCAAGCCGTAATCCGCAAAGCGCGCCGGATCGCCATTGGCATTCAGCACGATACTCTCGACCTGCGGCGCAAGGCGCGCAATCACACGGGCAAGCATCGTCTCGCCCCCAAGCAGCAACGCACCTTTGTCGCCGCCGCCCATGCGACGGGCCTGCCCACCGGCCAGCACGACACCGATCACGCGGGTCATGTGCGCGCCCCCTTGCGGCTGTTTTTGCGCGGCTCGTCCGCAATCGTTGCAGGGTCGGCGTCGCGCAGCAACCGTTCATCCCCCGCAAGGCAGGTAAACCGCCGCCCCCGCATCCGCCCGATCAACGTCAGCCCGACCTGTTGGGCGATCTCCACACCCCACGCCGTAAAGCCCGACCGCGAGGCGAGCACAGGAATACCCATCATCGCCGTCTTGATCACCATTTCCGAGGTCAACCGCCCTGTCGTGTACATGATTTTGTCCTCGGCGGTCACGCGCTCGGCACGCATCCAGCCGGCGATCTTGTCAACCGCATTGTGCCGACCGACATCCTCCATGTAAACCAAAGGCCGCGCTCCCTGACACAGCACTGTTCCGTGTATCGCGCCCGCCTCCAGATACAGGCTCGGCGTGCGGTTTATCCGGTCTGCCAGCGCATAAAGATCAGAGGTCCGCACCGGCGTATCAGGCAAGCGCAGCCCCTCAAGCCCCTCCATCATGTCCCCGAAAACCGTGCCCACCGCACACCCCGAAGTGCGGGTCTTGCGCGAGAGTTTGTCTTCGTAATCCGTCTGCTCGATCGTGCGCACGACGACCGTTTCGACCTCTTCGTCGTAATCGACGGCTGTGACTGTGTCGGTATCCTTGAGCATCCCCTGATTGCGCAAGAAACCCAGCGCAAGGTATTCAGGGTAGTCGCCAATGGTCATCGCCGTGACAATTTCGCGCCGGTTGAGATAAATCGTCAAAGGGCGCTCCTCGACCACAGACAGCGATTGCGCAACACCGTCCTGATCCACACCCGTAACCGCGCGCGTCAATCCGGCGCGTGACGGGCTGGGCGCAATCAGGAAATCAGAGACATCTTCTTGCAGGGCCAATTGTGTCTTCCTTTTATTGAGGGTAACTGCCGCCTAAGGACGCTAACCTAGCGGGACGCAATGCGACAGACCACACACAAATCAGAGTATCTGGCGGGCATGCTTTCAGCGGTGCCGTTTCTGTTTGTCGTCTCGCCCTTTTCGATGCTGTTCGGAGTTGTCGGTACAGAAGCAGGACTGTCAATCGCCGAAGTCGCTGGGTTTTCGCTGTTGGTCTTTGCCGGAGCCGCACAATTGACCGCCGTGCAACTGATGACCGATGAGGCACCAACCGTCATCATCTTGTTGACCGGACTGGCGCTAAACCTGCGGATGGCGATGTATTCGGCGTCCCTTACCCCGTGGTTGGGCAAGGCCAGTTTAAAGATGCGGGTCGGGCTGGCCTATCTTCTGGTGGATCAGACATACGCGGCGTCGCTTGCGCGGTACGAAGACAAACCGGACATGGCGCTTGGTCACAGGATTGCATTTTACATCGGAATCTCGACGCCACTGATCATCTTCTGGAATATCTTTACCCTGATCGGGGCGCATGTCGGTCAGGGTATTCCGCCAGAATACGCGCTGGATTTTGCCATGCCGATCGCCTTTCTGGCTTTGGTGGTTCCGGCCCTGCGCACCGGTGCCCATATCGCGGCTGCAACTGTTGCCGTAATCATGTCCCTGATTCTTGCCGGTTTGCCGTTTAACGGCGGTCTTTTGATCGCAACCGCGCTGGCAATGGCCACAGGCGCCGAGATCGAACGCAGGGCCAATCGCGCAAAACCCCACGACGGCCCCGCGCCATGATCGCCGAACAATACGACATCTGGTTCATAATAGTGGCGTTGGGGCTTGGCACTTTCCTGATCCGGTTTTCGTTTCTCGGTCTGGTCGGCGACCGCAAATTGCCCGATTGGATACTTCGGCATCTGCGCTACACAGCCGTGGCCGTTTTGCCGGCCCTGATCGCTCCGCTTATTTTGTGGCCACAAGCCACCGGCGGCACCCCTGATATTCCGCGTATCGCCGCGGCCTTTGCGACACTTGGTGTCGGGTATCTGACAAAAAGTGTTCTGGGGGCAATTATCGCAGGATTTATCGTGCTTTATGGCGCCCTTGCATTGCTCTGAAATACAAAACTACTGGTAAACCAACTCGGCTGTCGATGCGGTGCTGCCTTTGGGCCGGTCATCAAAGACGCGGGACGTTTTGACATTCGGCAGTTCGGCAAACTTGTTCATCGTCTTGGCCGGGAAAAAGCTGTGCCCAACGCTTTCGAACCCCGGAATCTGCGCCAGAACACGCGAAATGGCGTTGCTGCACATGGCTTTGGGCACTGCGCCAAAATTCTGTACGGTTTGCAACGCGCGCTCGGCTACTTCGGGGGTGACCTCTATTTCTTGTAGCACGACGTGGAACGTGTCGCGGGCGTGGTAGTCGATATAAAGGTTGAGGATCGGTGGCCTTATCCCCAATTGCACGTCGTTACGCTCGGGGATGGAGGGGTGGCGAAACGTACCGGCAGGGTCAAAAATCACCCGCTGGGAACCGTTTATCATCAAGCCCGAATGCGCGCCAGACTGGCTTCGATTGTTGATCACCGTCACCAATGTGATCGTCTTCGGCCCCGGATGGACGTAAGCCGCCCGTTGCACCTGCTCTTCGGGGGCCCAGATCGGTTCGGCTGTACAACCGGCCAAACCAAAAAAGGCAAGGGCGATAAACAGCACATGCCCGGCGTTAAACGCCCAGCCCCGAATCGCGGTTCCGATCATTTCGTGCCTCAGCCGTTAACGATGTAGAGGAAGATCAAAAAGCAAATGATGCCGACAATCGAATAGGTCGAGATCTTTGCAAAAGTTGCAAATGTCTTTTCCTGCACGTCGATATTCATGCTTCCGTGAACGTGTTTCTCTTCTGACATGATGCGTCTCTCCTTAGGGTGTTTACCGAGGTCTAGCGGAACAGACCGCCTATGTTAAGTACCCTGTTCCGGAACAAAACATCGCAGGTCAAATAGCCTGCCACAGATAGGCCCCATCGGAACCGGTACTGCGGCGCACCTTTCCAAGAACAAGCAGGTGATTAAGGTGCGCCACGGCCTCGACCATCGCCAGACCATATTCCCCCGATCCGATCTTGCGCTTGTAAAGGCACGGAAAGCACTCATGCGCCGTGCGCGGTTCAGCCAGAAACATGGCCAGCCGCGACAGCGCCGAATGGTGGTTGCCGATCAATTGCACCAACCGCGCCGGCAGACCCGTAAACGGGAGTTTGTGACCCGGCAGAACAAGCTGATCGTTATTTGCATGACCTGAAAGTCGCTCGCAGGCTTCCAGCCAGTCAGCTACCGGATCGGCATCAGGCTCGGTCGCATAAACCCCCAGGTTCGGCGAAATAGAGGCCAGCAACTGATCCCCAGCAAGCACCAGCGCGTCATCGCGGCTCCACAACATCGCATGTTCGGGCGCATGCCCGTTGCCGATGCGCACATCCCAGGTACGCCCCCCGATAACAAGCGTATCGCCTTCGCGGATACGCGAAAACCCAAGCGGCATCGGATAGACGGTATCGGCAAAATTCATTGGCCGCTCTGCTTCGCGCTGTGCAAAAA
>JBLIFE010000273.1:0-3803 GCA_047633515.1 Paracoccaceae bacterium
GCAACGATTGCAATATGCCTTCTGGGTGCCCAATTAGTGTTGCATCCTGTGTGGACATGGGCCGGCGAACGGATTGCGCGCACGATCGCGGGCTCCGGCAAGGAAAGGCTGCTGATGCGTGTTCTAGCAGCACTGACAGTTGTCAGCGTGCTTTATGCGCTCTTTAAGGGAGGTTTGTGATGCAGATGCAATCGTTCGACGGTCAGGTCGTTTTAAGAGGCGCGCGCGTGACGCTGCGCCCGCTCACGCAGCTGGATGCAGGTCCGATCGTAGAGTTCGCCGGCGATTTGAACGTGTCGCGCTTTACACGCACCATCCCGTATCCGTTCGGGTTGCAAGACGCGCAAGCCTTTGTTGCGCGCAGCATTGATGTCGGGCGCACGATTGGCGATGTCTGGGCGATGGATGGCACGGCAAGTGGCTTGGGGTCGCTTGTCGGGGTGATCGGGCTGGCCCCCATGAACAGCGGGCGCGCGCGCCAGTCGGAAATCGGTTACTGGGTTGCACCGGCATTGTGGAATTCGGGGCTGGCCTCCGAGGGGCTCAATCTGTTGCTCGAGGCGAACCCACAAAAGTCGCAGACGATTTTCGCAGAGGTCTTTCAGGACAATCCCGGCTCTGCGCGGGTTCTGACAAACGCGGGCTTCGAGTTTGTGGGCGACGCCGAAAGCTTCAGTCTGGCCAGAAACCTGACGATCCCGACCTGGACCTATCTCAAAACCTTCGGCTAAAGCCGTGATCGGCGCGCGACGGGTTGAGCCTGTCCCCGTGATCCTTTAACGGCTGTGTAACTCTTGTGGCAAAGGCCCGTTCCCAATGAAATTTCTCGATCTGACCAAAGTTTATGTGCGCTCCGGTGGCGGCGGTGGCGGTTCGGTGTCGTTTCGCCGTGAGAAATACATCGAATACGGTGGTCCTGACGGGGGCGACGGCGGGCGCGGGGGTGATGTCATTGCCGAAGTCACCGATGGTCTGAACACGCTGATCGATTTCAGATACCAACAGCATTTCTTTGCCAAAAACGGTGTGCCCGGAATGGGGCAGCAACGTACCGGCAAGGACGGCGACGACATCATTCTGCGCGTGCCCGTCGGGACCGAGATCCTTGACGAGGACGAAGACACCGTGATCGCCGACATGACCGAGATCGGCCAGCGGGTCGTTCTGGCTAAGGGCGGTAATGGCGGTTTTGGTAATCTGCATTTTAAATCCTCCACCAATCAGGCCCCGCGGCGCGCCAATCCCGGTCTGCCCGGCGTAGAGCGGACCTTGTGGTTGCGGCTCAAACTGATTGCCGATGCGGGTCTTTTGGGGCTGCCGAATGCGGGCAAGTCGACCTTTCTGGCGGCCACGTCTAATGCGCGGCCCAAAATTGCGGATTACCCGTTTACGACGCTGCATCCCAATCTGGGCGTGGTCGGGATTGATGGCACCGAATTCGTGATGGCGGATATTCCCGGGCTGATCGAGGGCGCCCATGAAGGCAAGGGCATCGGTGACAGGTTTCTAGGCCATGTGGAGCGGTGCTCTGTTCTGTTGCATCTGGTGGACGGCACGTCCGACACCGTGGGCGAGGATTGCACAACGATCCTCAACGAGCTTGAGGCCTATGGCGGCGACCTGTTCTTCAAGCCGCGTGTGACCGCGCTGAACAAGATCGACGCGCTGGACGACGAAGAGGTGCGGGAAAAGATGGCCGAGTTGAAAGAGGCGTGCGGCGGGCCGGTTTGGGCCTTGTCGGGCGTCAGTCGCTCTGGTGTGCCAGAGGTGCTGCGTGCGCTGCGGCGGGTGATCGACAAAACCAAGGCCGCGGAGGCTGCGCAAGGGCAGGAGCCTGAGACGTGGCAACCATAAGTACGGCGCGCAGACTGGTTGTGAAAATCGGCTCGGCCCTGTTGGTGAACAGGTCCGACGGGGCGCTACGCGAGGAGTGGCTGACCAGTCTTGTGGCCGATGTTGCCGCCGCCAAGGCAGGTGGGGCTGATGTTGTACTGGTCTCGTCAGGCTCCATCGCGTTGGGTCGGGGGATGCTTGGGCTTGCGGCCGGTCCGCTCGCGCTTGAGCAATCACAGGCGGCCGCGGCGGTCGGTCAAATCCGGCTCGCCCAAGCGTATCAACAGGCATTGGCCCCCCACGGCATCGTGGCTGCACAGGTGTTGTTGACGCTCGAGGACAGCGAGGACAGGCGGCGGTATCTCAACACCCGTGCGACGTTGGAACAGTTGCTGGCGCTTGGCTGTGTGCCGATTGTGAACGAGAACGACACGATCGCGACCGACGAAATCCGTTACGGTGATAACGACCGCTTGGCGGCGCAGGTGGCGGTTACCATCGGGGCCGATCAACTTGTACTGTTGTCGGATGTGGACGGGCTGTATTCGGCCAACCCGCAGATTGACCCGACAGCGACCCGGTTTGCGCGTGTTGACCGCATCACGCCCCAGATCGAGGAAATGGCAGGCGAGGCGGTGTCCAGCCTGTCAAAAGGGGGCATGCGGACCAAGGTCATGGCGGCTAAAACTGCGATGGCGGCGGGGTGTGCAATGGTGATCACCGAAGGCAGCCGCAATAATCCTTTGGCCGCGTTGCGCGACGGGGCGCCGTGCACGTGGTTCATGCCGCAAGACGACCCGCAGGTGGCGCGCAAACGCTGGATCGCGGCCATGAAGCCCCGCGGCAGCCTGACACTTGATGCGGGGGCGGCAGTGGCGCTTTCGCGAGGAAAATCATTGTTGCCCGCGGGGGTGACAGAGGTTTCGGGTAGTTTTGGTCGGGGCGATCCGGTCGAGATACTGTCGGCACAAGGGCACAGGTTGGGCCTTGGGCTGTCTCGTTATACCGCAATCGAGGCGCGCGCAATCTCTGGGCATCGCTCTGACGAGATCGAAGCACTCCTTGGATATGCAGGGCGTGCGGCCTTGATCCACCGCGACGACATGGTTATTTGATTTCTACATGGGCTGTGTGGGTCAGGCGCTTAGCCCCAACCGTCCTTCCTCTGCCGTGAGGCGTATCTTGCGGCCGATTTCCGTGGCAATCCGGTAGGCCAGCACAAAATGGATCTGAGCGGCACTTACGCCGTCGGTTTCGCCGGTTTCTACACGTTCCCAAAGATCTGGCTCCCGCCGGAACTTGGTCGACTCGCCCAAAATATGCCAATTTGAATCCGTTAAGGTCACCCGCACGCTGCCCCCGTAAGGCATAGCTGTCTCTGCACACAGCAACAACAAAAACATCATCTTCACGTCGGGGCGGGCGCAATCGACTTGTGGCACCCAGTTCACCTGAAGCCGGGATCCTGCAAAAAAGTCTTTGATTGTATCGTTTATCTCGGTACGGCCAATTTTCTGCACGTCCGAGGCGGATCCGAACGCAATCCTGAAATAGCGAATGCGGGCGCTGGCATTCTCGACACTTTGGCGTATCAACTCCATTTCCGGACTTTCAGGCCCGCCTGTCATCCCCAAAAGCTCGACTCCGTTGCCAATCGCGCCTATTGGACTGATCAAGTCGTGGCATATTCTGGAGCCGATCAAAGCGGTCAGGTCGGACGTCGAGTTGGTCATGGCACAATCTTTCTTACTGTCCATAAAGGCATAGCTTTCGAAATGAGTGATATCAACGCAATATTGGAACCCGGCATGTTGGTGCGTCATCTGCACCAGCCGGATTGGGGCATCGGACAGGTACAATCGAACATCAATCACCGGATCACTGTGAATTTCGAACATGTCGGGAAGATGTCGCTGGACGGGCAAAAAGTGCCTCTGGAGTTGGTTTTTGAATAATCTTGTGCGCTTTGT
>JBLIFE010000274.1:0-3785 GCA_047633515.1 Paracoccaceae bacterium
AGGACAACATCGACCTTGCCGGTGTTGCCACGACCGCCGGATGCCCGGCCTATGCGTTCGATCCGCAACGCGATGCCTTTGTGGTGGCGCAATTGCGCGCAGCCGGCGCGATTGCTATCGGCAAGACAAACCTTGACCAGTTTGCCACCGGACTTGTGGGGGTGCGCTCGCCCTTTACACCGCCGTTGAATGCGGTCGATCCGTTGATTGTGCCGGGCGGCTCCAGTTCGGGATCGGGCGTGGTGGTCAGCCACGGGATCGTGTCGTTCTCGCTGGGGACAGATACGGCCGGATCAGGGCGTGTGCCGGCGGCGTTGAACAACGTGGTCGGTTTGAAACCGACGCTTGGCGCCTTGTCGGCCACCGGCGTCGTTCCGGCTTGCCGGACCCTCGACACGATCTCGATCTTTGCGTTGACTGTGGCCGATGCCTATGGCGCGTTTCAGGTGGCGGCGGTCTATGATCCGGCGGATGCCTACTCGCGTGCGGTGCCAGCGCCGTCTTTGGGCGCGACGCCTGTGTCCCTGCGGATCGGGGTGCCAGACGCCGCCACGATCGAGTTTTTCGGCGACACGGTGCAAGAGGCTGCTTTCGCGCGTGATCTGGCGCGGCTGACAGCCCTTGGTCACACGATTGTCCCGATGGATTTCACGCCGTTTTATGAAGTGGCCAAAATGCTTTACGAAGGGGCGTGGGTCGGAGAGCGCATGACAGTGCTCGAGCCCTTGATGCGCAGCAATCCCGAGGCGATCCACCCTGTCACGCGGCGGATCGTCGGCCATGCCGACAGTCTTTCGGCAGCAGATGCCTTTCGCGGGATCTACCGGTTGGCCGATCTCAAACGTCTGGCCGAGCCGGCGCTAAAGGGGGTCGATGCCTTGTGTGTGCCGACCATCCCGACCTTTTACAGCGTTGCCGACCTTGAGGCCGATCCGGTCGGGCCCAACTCCCGCTATGGCACCTATACCAATTTCGTCAACCTGATGGATATGAGCGCGATTGCCGTGCCCACGGGGCCGCGCACAGATGGTCGCCCCGGCAGCGTGACGTTTATTGCGGGTATGGGGCGGGACGGGCTGATCGCACGCCTTGGGCAGGATATCCAGCAGATCGCGATGCCGGAAATGGGCGCCACCGGCATACCGCTGCCAGCAGTTGCGCCGTCGGCCCCTGCGGCCTTGTCAGACGAGATCGTTGTGGCGGTTGTCGGGGCGCATATGTCGGGCCTGCCGCTGAATTCAGAGCTGACCACTCGTGGTGGGCGGTTCCTTGAGGAGACAGCCACCGCGCCGGAATACCGGTTCTATGCGCTGGCGGGCGGGCCACCGATGCGCCCGGGGATGCTGCGTGTGTCGTCGGGGGGCGTTGCGGTTTCGCTTGAACTCTGGGCGCTTCCGCGGGCTTCGTTTGGTGATTTTGTTACTGGCATTCCGTCGCCGTTGTGCATCGGGACGGTCCTGTTGGCGGACGGGCGCACGGCAAAGGGCTTCCTTGTCGAGGCGTCGGGGATCGAGGGTGCCAGCGACATCTCGCAGTTCGGGGGGTGGCGTGCCTATTGCGCGGCGCCATCTGTGTAACGCGAGCGGCGTGCTTCAGATGTCGCGCGGCCCGCGTGCTTCAGATGTCGCGCAGGCTGCGCGCTTCAGGTGTCGTGCGGCCCGCGCGCTTCAGATGTCGTGCGCGCGCAGCCAGTCGGTAATCATCACGCCCAGCTTTTCGCCTGAAAAGCTGGGGAAATGGCCGCCGTGAACGACCCGTACCGGCAGGTCCAACAGCCGCTTCATAGAGCGGACATAATCATCGGCATCTGCGTGATAGGTATCTTCGATCAGGGGACCGTCGTAAATAATGTCACCGGAAAAGAGCAGGCCGGTTTTGGCCTCCCACAGGGCGATGCCCCCGGGGGAATGGCCGGGCGTGTGCACGACCTCGAAGCGTCGGTCACCGGTGTCGATCACGCAGCCGTCCTCCAGCAGTCGTGTCGCGGGGGCGGGGGTCACTTCATAGCTCACCGAGCGATAGGGCGCGGGGGGGAGTGCCTCGAAAATCTCGTCCGTCACATAAGGGTCGGCAAGGGTCGCGGTGCGGGTGGGGGCGGCCAGCAGATGGGCCTCGGCCCGGTGCACAGCGCGTTGCTCGAATTCATGATGGCACCCGATGTGGTCGAAATGGGTGTGGCTTGCAACCGCCAGAAGCGGGCGCTCTGTCACAAGCGGCACCCAGTCGCGCAGGCTGACCACACCCATTCCGCTGTCGATCAGAAGGTCCTGATCCGCGCCGCGAATATGCCAGCAATTACAGCGATAGAACGGTTTGATATGCGGCTCGTCAATCAGTGAAACGCCCTCGTCGATCGAGGTGACACGCCACCAGTCGGCTGCGGCAATACGGGTCATCAGGGGGCCTCTCTTGGCAAGATTGTGATGTCGTCGGGCTGTGCCGACAGGGGGATGCGGGTGCCGGTTGTGGCCTCGACCCCGACAGGAAGCAAGATCAGCAGCGAACTGTCGGGGGCGGCATCTGGCACCGCCCTGATCCGGCGATGCACGCCTTGAAACAGGGTTTGGGTCACCACCGCCGCGCCAAGCGAGAGCGCCGTTCCTGTCGGAGCGATTGCGTGGATATGCTCGGGACGCAGACACAGGCTTATCAAAGTGCCTTCGGAATGTTCGGGGGCGGCACAAAGCGGGCCAAAGGCGGTGCGGGCGTGTGCGTTTGCGACCTGTGCATCGATAAAGTTCATCTCGCCCAGAAAACCGGCTGCAAACCGGGTTCGGGGCTGTCGGTAAACGCGTTCGGGGGGGCCTTGGTCCTCGATCCGACCGGCGTTCATGACGACGATCCGGTCGGCGATGGCCATGGCCTCTTCCTGATCGTGGGTCACGTGGACAAAGGTCGCACCGACCCGTCGCTGGATATCCTTCAACTCGGATTGCATCGCACGCCGCAGGTTCAGATCAAGCGCGCCAAGCGGTTCGTCAAGCAACAGCACATCGGGGCGCACCGCCAAAGCCCGCGCAAGCGCGACACGCTGTCGTTGGCCGCCTGACAACTCGGACGGGCGTTTTGTCCCCGCGCCGCTCAGCCCGACCAGATCTAGCATGTCTTCGGCACGCGCGGTGCGGGCGGCTTTGCCCACCCCGCGCATCCGCAACCCGAAGCCGATATTCTCCATCAGAGACATGTGGGGAAACAGGGCGTAATCCTGAAATACGGTCGTTGTGGGGCGTTGTGCTGCGGGCACGCCGACCATGTCCTTGCCACCGATCCGCACGCGGCCGGTGGTGGGGTCGGCAAAACCGCCGATGATGTTCAGCAATGTCGTCTTTCCGCACCCCGAAGGCCCCAGCAACACGCAGTATTCGCCCGCGTCGATTGTCAGATCGACACCGCCAAGCGCCAGCGCAGAGCCGAACCGGCGGGTGACCCCCTCGATATGGATCGGCGCGGTCATTTGCGCCTCAGGATGGCAAGTTCCAGGCCAAGGATGACGAAAGCAGAGATAAGAAACACAAACGATCCGATCGCGTTGGTTTTGGGGTTGAGCCCAGAGCGCAGAAGGCTCCAGATTTCAACGGGAAGGGTGACATCAAAGCGCGACAACAGGAACGCGATTATGAACTCGTCCCACGAGAAGGTGACTGACAACAAGAATGCCGCCACAAGCGCCGGCAGGATCATCGGCGCGGTCACAAGCGTCATGACGCGGATCTCGCTGGCGCCCAGATCGCGCGCCGCGCGTTCGGCGGCCAGTTGGTTGTCGCCAAGTGCCGCGGCGCAAATCG
>JBLIFE010000275.1:0-3746 GCA_047633515.1 Paracoccaceae bacterium
CTGTGCAAGATAGTCTTCATACCGCTTGCCGGTGCTTTGTGGAAATGCCTCATCGAGTGTTTTCATCCGCACAATTTTGTCCACGCGGTACACTTTGAAATCTTGGCTGTGTTCACACCAGGTCGTGCAACTCCAGACATTTCCCCAATATTCAAGGTTCAATGGCCAGACGATCACCGACGCTTTGTCCTCTCCACCGCTTTCATAGCGTATGCTAAGTTTGCTTCGACTCCGGACGGCGTCGCGAATAACCGGCATCAGATGAAACGCGTTCGAGCTATCGGCAAAGGGGTAAACCGAAAAGCCCCAGCCCCCTTCAGGCATGCGCCCGCCCTGTGGTAGCACCGCATCTATTTTTGCTGACAGTCGCACGGCTGCGGCTTTCAACTCTGCATCGCCCACCTCGTTGGCGACAGCAAGCCCGAGGTGCAGGGCCTCCAACTCGTCCACAGTAAGGTTCAGGGGGGGTAAAGTAATCTGTGCGGTTATTTTATAGCCAACCCCGCGCGCGCCCTGCACAGGGACACCAGATGCGATCAGCCGGTCCATATCCCGATAGATCGTGCGCTGCGAGACATTCAGGCGTGCGGCAAGATCCTCCGCACGGTGTAACAGCCCGTCGCGTAAAATCTGTATCAGCTCGAAGAGCCGGTCCTTGCGAGGCATCGCTGGTTTCCTTTCGGGGTTTTAATCCGGAGCGCGGGCTTAAGGCGCATCGCTTGTCCTATCCTCCTGACATAAACCTGTCAGGAGCGTTTGAAAATGGCTGAAGTGGGCGCAGAAACCTCGTTTGTTGTCGGCAAAAGCGTCTCGTCCCGTACTTTTGTGACTTTTGCCTCGGGTGACGGACCCTTAAACAAAGACCAAAGGGTCATTTGGCGCCTGCCGCGAAATGACGTTGTGGAAAACGAGGAGAGAAAAATGTTGAACAATATCGGCCTTCCCGGCCTGCTTCTGATTGCAATTGTTGTGCTTGTTCTGTTCGGGCGCGGCAAGATTTCGTCGCTTATGGGCGAAGTCGGCAAAGGTATCACCGCCTTCAAACGCGGCGTGGATGATGGCAAAAAAGAGATCGAAGAAGGCAAAAAAGAGATCGAAGACCAATCCGAGGTTGCCCGCGATGTAGCCCCCGAGACGACAGTCGAAAAAGACAAGGCCTGAGCTTTTCAAGCGGGCGCCTGAGCGGGAGACGACACTATGGGCTGGACTGAAATGTTTGTTGTCGGCGTTGTTGCGCTGATTGTGGTGGGTCCAAAAGATCTGCCGGGCATGTTCCGCGAACTTGGCCGGTTTGTCGCCCGCATGAAGGGTATGGCACGCGAGTTCCAGACCGCGATGGAAGATGCCGCCGATCAGTCGGGGGCAAGCGATATCACCAAAACCTTGCGCAATGTTACCAATCCGAAATCTATGGGGTTGGATGCGTTGAACAAGGCAACTGGTGGCATGCCTAACTGGGATGATGACATTCCGTCATCCTCTTCTGCCAAAGGTCCCGAGACGCAAAAACTGTCTCAGGAACGCGCCGAAGTCGCGAAAAAGATCCGCGAAGCATCAGCTGAACGGGCACAGGCGCGCCTTGACCGTGATGCGGCCAAGCCTGCGGTCGTGGCGCCGCCAGCCCCCACCGAGACAGCGGCGCCTGCTGAACCACTGGCCGAGCCACCGGCTGTTCTATCGGCCACGGAGACCAAATCATGAGCACTGCCGACGATCTTGAAGACAGCGCAGCCCCGCTGATTGAGCACCTGACCGAACTGCGCAACCGGCTGATCCGGTCGGTGATTGCCTTTTTGATCGGAATGATCGTGTGTTTCATGGTCTGGAACCCGATTTTCAATTTTTTGACCGAACCTTTGTGCAGTGCGGTCACGGCACGAGGTGACAGTGATTGCGGCCTTGTGCTGATCAAGCTTCAGGAGGGTTTTTTCGTCGCGATCGCGATCTCGTTGATGGGCGGTCTTTTTCTATCGTTTCCCGTGATCAGCTACCAGCTTTGGCGGTTTGTCGCGCCGGGGCTTTACCGGTCTGAAAAGGGCGCGTTCCTGCCGTTCATGATCGCATCGCCCTTTATGTTCATCCTCGGTGCGTCGTTTGCATTTTATGTGGTGACGCCGCTGGCCTTCGACTTCTTTCTCGGGTTCCAGCAGGCGGGGTCGTTGACGTCGGACGGTGAACAGGAACGGTCTTCCATTGCCTTTATGGGCTCGGCACAGGAATACCTGTCGCTGACGATCAAGTTCATCGTGGCGTTCGGGCTTTGCTTCCAGTTGCCGGTGCTTTTGACCCTCATGGGCAAGGCGGGCCTTGTCTCTGCCGAGGGGCTTGGCAATGTTCGCAAATATGCGGTTGTGGCGATTTTGTTGCTGGCCGCATTGGTCACACCGCCCGATGTCATTACGCAGGTTATTTTGTTCGTCGTGGTCTACGGGCTTTATGAAATCTCGATACAGCTTGTGCGTCGGGTCGAGCGTAAGCGTGATGCCGAATTGCGCGCTCAGGGCTTGATGGATGATGATGACCTGATGGCCGGTGACGAGGATGACAAGGATGGGGGAACGCCACGTGGATGATCAGATGAACGTGTCAGATCGCGTGATTACGCCCGTGGCCGATGTCACAGGCAATACGATGGAGCGGATCGCCGAGGCACTCGAGCGGCTCTCTCCGGCGGCAGAACCGACCCCTGATTTTGACGCCGCAGAGGCCTTTGTCTGGCACGTTGATCCCGACAGGCTGACGCCGGTGCCAAACGTCAACCGGATCGCGATGGAGCTTTTGGTGGGGATCAACCGGTCGCGCGATACGTTGCTGGAAAACACAGTGCAATTCGCCCGTGGCCTTCCGGCGAACAACGCGTTGCTGTGGGGTTCTCGCGGGATGGGGAAATCCTCGCTGGTCAAGGCGATCCACGCCGAGGTTCTGCGTCAGGAGTTTTCTTTGAAGATTGTCGAGGTGCAACGCGAAGACCTGCCCTCGATCGGGCGGTTGCTGACCCACCTTCGGGCAAGCGACGCACGGTTCATCCTGTTTTGTGACGATCTGTCGTTCAGCCATGATGACCAGCACTACAAATCCCTCAAGGCCGTTCTGGATGGCGGGATCGAGGGGCGTCCCGAGAATGTTGTGTTTTACGCCACTTCGAACCGGCGCCACCTGATGCCGCGGGACATGATCGAGAACGAACGCTCGAGTGCGATCAGCCCTTCGGAGGCAACCGAAGAAAAGGTGTCGCTGTCTGATCGCTTCGGGCTTTGGCTTGGCTTTCATCCGTGCACCCAAGACGAGTACCTCGAGATGATCCGGGGTTATTGCGCGGCGCACGGCGTGGCGGTTGACGAAAAAACGATGCGCGCCGAGGCGATCGAGTGGCAGGCGACCCGTGGCAGCCGCTCCGGTCGTGTTGCGTGGCAATACTTTACCGATCTGGCCGGACGACGCGGCATCACGCTTTAGATACCTGCTTCAGGCCTTGTGCTGCGCTGTTGCGGCCCTAGTCACAACAAGAGCGGCCACGGTTATGGCGCCAGCACCGATAATGCCAAGCGCGTCGGGGTAGGTCGTGAAGATATACAATATCAAAGCCAAGCGCCCAGAGCAGGCCGGTGAATTCAAACGGTGCCAGAACCGCGACCGGCGCGCGGGCTGCGGCTTCGGTTGCGGCAATGTGGGCCAACCCGCCCAGAAATTCCGAAATGATCAACCAGAACAGCAGGCTGCCCGACACGGCGACCCAGCCAAACGGA
>JBLIFE010000276.1:0-3730 GCA_047633515.1 Paracoccaceae bacterium
TGCGCAGCCGAGGTCAGAACGCGACCGCGTCCCGTACGATGTCATCCAGCAGTGTCTGGACCTGCTGCATCTCACCCGCAGGGTAGTGCCGATAACCAATCTGCACCTCGCCAGCCTGATCGATCACAAAAATCGAGTAGGGACAGTGGGCAACATTCATCGGATTGACCTCCATCACCTTGCGCGAAACAACAGCCGAGCAGAATAGAAATACATCGGCCCCGTCAAACAGGTGCACATCGCTACCAACGTCCTGTCCGGTGCGCGCCAACATCTCGCCGGTGTGGCTGACATAGTCGATCACCAACCCACGGCCGACAATCGCGGATTCCACCGCGAAAGTCGCATCATCAAAGCTGCCTCCGTAGATATAAGCCGTGTAATCGGCAGCCATCGCCCCGCTGACAGTTCCAAGACCAAGAGCACCGGCCAGAACCATCGATTTTGCTGTCAACATTTTCATCGCTGTCCTCCTTCAGATTTGCGATAAAGTGTACCACATTCGAAGACAAATTTATTGATCAACATCAGCAAGCACAGCATATCTTTGTCACTTACCCGCCAAATGACTTGAGGTATTCAACGACAGAAAGCAGCTCGTCTTCCTTTTTCAGGCCGGAAAATGACATTTTCGTACCATTGAGATACGTCCTTGGCTTTGCCAAAAACCCTGTCAGTGTTTCGTCGGTCCATATCAAACCCTCTTCGCCGGCCTGTGACATCGCCTTGGAATACTTGAAGCCCTCTACTTCACCGGCAATACGCCCGATAAGATCGTTGAGTTGTGGACCCGACTTGTTTTTTGCACCCTCTCCGACCTGATGGCAGGATTTACATTTACGAAAAATATTTTCTCCCGCCGCAACAAGCACAGGATCAAGAGCAACACTTTGCGTCAGAACAGCCACTTCAACTGGCGCCTCGGCAGGTGCCTCGACAATTTCCGCCTCTGTGTCTTCTGCTTCTTCTGTCTCTGGCGTCACATCCAGAACAAGAGCACGCTTTGTGATTTTGACGTCGGTCTTACAATCCGTCATGCAGGGCTCTTGTGCAAAGGCGGTCAATTCCACCTCGGCACGATCATCAAGGAAAAAGTTATCCTGATTGGGCAACGTCACCGAGGCAAAGTTGCTGCTGCTCAGTTCGAAATCATCGTCGACCTGATCATTCAGATACAAAATGTAAGCGGTGATTGCATAAACTTCGTCAGCCTCCAGAGACTGCGCATTGCCGAACGGCATGGCCCGGTTCACATAATCGAAGACCGTTGAAAGATAGGGCCAGTAAGAGCCGATTGTCTTGACTGGCCGGTCATCCGTCAACGTATCAAAGCCGCCCGCCAAGGCCGGCCAGCGTCCGACGGCCTCGCCGAAATCCCCGTGGCACACCGCGCAGCTTTCGGCAAAAACCTCTTCGCCTGTCAGGACATCGCCCCGCCCTTCGGGCAGGCCCTGCCCATCGGGGCGCACATCAATGTTCCACGCTGCGACTTCCTCATCAAGGGCAACACGACCCAACCCCAAACTATCGGCAAAGCCAGGTGTCGCCAGCAAGCACGTAACCACACAGGTCTTAAGAAACTTCGACATTTTCAACACTCCCTTCGGCGTTGACGGCCCACGTCTGAATGCCATTGTTGTGATAGATCGAATTGACACCCCGCACAGCGCGCAGTTGGTTTTTGGTCGGTTGCACGTATCCGGTGCTGTCGTGGGCGCGGCTTTGCAGCAAAAGCGGGCGACCGTCCCAGTCGAATTCATAATAGAACCGGTGCATAGACTTCATCAGACTGGGGCCCGACAGGCGTGCCACATGCCAATTCGCACCACCGTCGATGCTGACATCCACTCGCGGGATCGTGCCGCGCCCAGACCAAGCAATACCCGAAAGCACGGTATGGCCCTTGGTATGACCAAGGGGCGCCTGCGGGCTGGGGTTGGTGATCACCGACTTTGCGTCCATTTCCCAAGTAAAGCGGCGCGCCTTGCCGTTAGCCAAAAGGTCGGTGTATTTACTGGTTTCCTCGCGGTGATGCCACGGCTGGTCGCCCACTTCGAGACGGCGCAACCATTTCACCCACATGTTGCCTTCCCATCCCGGCACCACAAGACGCACAGGGTAGCCTTGCTCGGCACGCAAGGCCTCGCCGTTCATTTTGAACGCCACAAGGCAATCATCAAGCGCCTTTTCCATCGGGATCGACCGCGTCATCCCACTGGCATCGGCCCCTTCGGCAAGCAGCCATTTGCCAGCCGTCTTGACCCCCGCCTCTGCGAGGAGAAGCCGCAAAGGCACGCCGGTATACATCACATTGTGGATCATGCCATGGGTGAACTGACACCCGTTCAGCTGCGCACCGCGCCATTCCATCCCGGAATTGGCCGCGCATTCAAGGAAATAGACGTGGTTCTCACGCGGAAAACGCATCAGGTCGGCCATCGTAAAGACCAGCGGCTTATCGACCAGCCCGTTGATCATGATCCTGTGTTCCGCAGGATCAACGACCGCCACACCGGCGTGGTGCCGCTCAAAGCATAGGCCGTTGGGGGTGATGATCCCGTCAAGTTCATGCAGCGGCGTGAAGTTGATGGATGACACCGTTTCCGCGGTCAGCCACTCGACATTCTGGCGAACAACGTGCGCCTCCGAAGGGGACGGCATCCCGTAGGGGCTTGCATCGACCCCTGCGCCCAACTCTTGCACCCAAGCCTTTTTGTTGATGATGGCGGGGTCCGGTGCGGCGGCGGCCGCCGTTCCCACGATCGCGCCACCGGCCGCAATGCTCCCCTTGAGAAAAGAGCGCCGCGAGGGCTTTAGACCTTTGTACACTACTGTCATTTTCTGCTCCCTTCTTTGGAATTAAAGCCCGGTAACCTGGACCGAGGTGTTTTGTGTCACGCTGACGGTGCCTTGTTTGCGGATATGTGCTTCGACAACATCCCAAATGGCGGGGCCTTCGGTGTCTTCGTTCACGCTGGCCCAGCCAGCAACAATATAGGTCTTTTCCGGATCGACCTTTTCTCCTGTTTTGAGGATGGTCATTTCGGTAATCCGGCTGCCTTGGGGTTTGGAGATGTCGATTTTGTACCCCATGCCACCGACACGCACCATGTCGCCGCCCTGTTGGTAGTACGGGTCGGGATTGAACAGGTTATCGGCCACATCCTCCAACACGATGTGCAAAAACTCACCGGTGAATTCTGTACGGTACGCGGCAGGGTAGCTCATGGCGGTCGCGTTAAAGATATCTTCGCGCGTGATGTCCTGCCCGGGAAGGATAGACGCCCCCCAGCGGAAACCCGGGCTAAGCGCGATGTCGGCCTCGCGCTCCTCAAGAAGGGCATCACAGATCAGATCATCCCACGTTCCGTTGAAATTGCCACGGCGGTACAACAGGCTCTCGGACTGGCCGATCACTTCGGACAATTCGTCTTTGAAAGGGGCGCGCTGCGCCTCGACAAGAGCTGTCATTTCAGGGTCAGGGGCAATCACATCCGAAAAAATCGGGATCAGACGGTGATTGACCGATTTAAGCTCGCCCCCCTGCACATCCAGATCCAGACGCGACAGAAACTTGCCGTGACTGCCCGACGCAATCAGATGCGTCTTGTTCACAAGCAGCGGTTCAGGCAGCGCGTCATGGGTGTGCCCTGTCAGAATAACGTCGATTCCATCGACATTCGCGGCCATCTTCCGGTCGACATCAAAGCCGTTGTGCGACAGCAAAACA
>JBLIFE010000277.1:0-3685 GCA_047633515.1 Paracoccaceae bacterium
CCCGCAGCCCCCGAGCCGTGACATTGCGAGCAATGGCTGCGAAACACGGCCCCACCCGCAGAAACGGCGAACCGGTTCAGATCGGTATCCGACGACAACGTGGCCAACGAGATACTCTCGAGTTGGGTGGTCAGCCCTGAATTTGCCTGCTCGAAGGCCGCGATATCTTTGGCGACCTCGCCGCGTGTCGACCAGCCGGCAACACCCGACGTCGCCCCGCTGATCAGCGGCCATGCCGGAAAGGCAATCGTGTAGGCAATCGCCCAGACAATGCAGGCATAAAACGTCCAGAGCCACCAGCGCGGCAAAGGGTTGTTCAGCTCTTCGATCCCGTCCCAGCTGTGGCCGGTTGTTTCGATGCCGGTTTCCTCGTCAATCGGATTGTTGTTCATGACGCGTCCTCCAAAGAGCTTTGCTGTGTCTGTGCGCGCGGCGGAGCAGGCGCATTTTCGTTTCGAAACGGAATTTGCGCCGTATCAGCGTATGTTTCGCTGCTGCCACGCCGGAAGGCCCAGATGATCACGCCTACAAAAAAGGCGAACATTGCCAACAAGACCCAGCTGTCGGCGAACGCGCGCAAAGTGGAATAGATGTCCATGATTTGCCCCTCTCTAGCGGCTTGCGTCAGGGGTGAAGGTCGAGAAATCGACCAGCGTCCCCAGCATTTGCAAATAGGCGATCAACGCATCCATCTCGGACACACCCGGCGCGCCATCAAAGTTTCGCACCTGTGCACCGGGATACCGCTCGACAAGTGCATCCCAGTCACCGTCGGGATCGACCTGTTGCCGGAAATCCGTCTGTGCCGAGGCCACCATTTCATCGGTATAGGGCACACCGACCAAACGGTGCGTCGCGACCAACTCGCCGACGTATTTGCCGTCAAGCATCTTGTCGGACAAAAACGCATATTTCGGCATGATGGATTCAGGCACGACCGATTGCGGACTGGTCAGGTGATCGACGTGCCATTCGTCGGAATACCGCCCGCCAACCCGCGCCAGATCGGGGCCTGTGCGTTTGCTGCCCCATTGGAACGGGTGGTCGTACATCGATTCAGCCGCAAGCGAATAGTGGCCGTACCGCTCGACCTCGTCGCGCATCGGGCGCACCATCTGACTGTGACAGACGTAGCATCCTTCGCGGATGTAAATTTCGCGGCCGGTCAGTTCGAGCGGCGAGTAGGGGCGCATCCCTTCGACCTTTTCGATTGTATTCTCAAGGTAGAAAAGCGGCGCGATCTCGACCAGGCCACCGATGCTTACAACCAGCAGGCTAGAGACGAGTAACAAGGTCGCGTTCTTTTCAATCACCCTGTGACGGTCAAGAAAGCCTTTTTTGCGGGGGGACGTATTTGTATCGGCCATTTCACCTGCCTCCTTATTCAGCCGGAGACAGGGCAGGTTCGTCCGACTGCGCAATGGCAGGGGCCGACCGCACGGTCATCCAAAGATTGTAACACATGACCAAAGCACCCGTGAGATACAGCACCCCGCCCAGACCGCGCACGACATACATCGGGAACTTGGCGCTGACCGTGTCGGCAAAGGAATTCACAAGAAAGCCCTGCGCATCGACCTCGCGCCACATCAGGCCTTCCATGATCCCTGTGACCCACATGGACGCGGCATAAAGAACGATGCCGATCGTCGCGAGCCAGAAGTGCGTGTTGACAAGGCCGGTCGAGTACAGCGCCTTTTTGTTCCACAAACGCGGGGTCAGGAAGTAAAGCGCGCTAAAGGTGATCAACCCGTTCCATCCCAAAGCACCGGAATGCACGTGGCCGATTGTCCAGTCAGTGTAATGACTTAGGGAGTTTACCGCCCGGATCGACATCATCGGACCCTCAAAGGTCGACATCCCGTAGAACGCCAGCGAGGCCACCATCATGCGGATCACCGGATCGGTGCGCAGTTTGTCCCACGCTCCTTGCAGGGTCATCAGACCGTTGATCATCCCCCCCCAGCTCGGCATCCACAAAACAATCGAGAACACCATGCCCAACGTCGAGGCCCAGTCAGGCAACGCGGTATAGTGCAAATGGTGCGGTCCCGCCCAGATATAAAGAAAGATCAGCGCCCAGAAGTGGATGATCGACAACTTGTAACTAAAGATCGGGCGACCGGCCTGCTTTGGGATGAAATAGTACATCATCCCCAGAAACCCCGCCGTCAGGAAGAAGCCAACTGCATTATGCCCGTACCACCACTGGGTCATGGCATCCTGAACACCGGCAAAAAGCTGCACCGAGCGTGAACCGAAGATGCTGACAGGTACCGACAGGTTGTTGACCAGATGCAGCATCGCAACCGTCACGATAAACGCCAGAAAGAACCAGTTCGCGACATAGATATGCGGCTCGCGGCGCTTGATAAGCGTGCCCATGAACACCGCAAGATACGCCACCCAGACGATTGTCAGCCAGATGTCCACATACCACTCGGGTTCTGCGTATTCCTTGGATTGGGTCGCCCCCAAAAGATACCCCGTCGCCGCCAGAACGATAAACAGGTTGTATCCCCAGAACACGAACCACGCCGTATTTCCGCCCCAAAGTCGCGCCGCACAGGTCCGCTGAACGATATAGAATGACGTCGCGATCAACGCATTTCCGCCAAAGGCGAAAATCACCGCCGATGTGTGCAGCGGTCGCAAGCGGCCAAAATTGCCAAACGGCTGCGCCCACTCGAAGTTGAGCACCGGAAACGCCAGTTGCAACGCAATGAAGGTTCCGACCAGAAATCCGGTCACCCCCCAGAACGCCGTCGCCACAACGCCGTAGCGGATAACGCCGTCCATATAGCCTGTCTCGACGCGCCGCACCGGCGCAGGCTCGTCGGCGTGACGCAGAACCCACAGGAACGCGCCTCCGGCCAACGCCATTATCATCAAGGCATGCAGCAAATACGCAGCATCGCGGGCAAAGTTCGCCGCCATAGCCGCCAGAATCGCAACAAGCGCGAGCGATCCCAGTTTTAGAAAATCCGTCATTCTATGTCCCTTCCTCTGCCCTGTGCATTTCACAGCACATCTGGGGCAGGTTTGACCCTAAGGGCCTTTGTGCCGAAGCCGGGACCACGCGTCCTTGACCCATGTCAAAGAACGGATTTCCAAAAACTGATCTGAATCAATGCACCAGGGGCGCCTTATTTTTAGGCTCACAGAACCACAGCAAAGGAGCGGCTCATGGCGTATCAAAGCATAGCAACCATAGTGACCAAGGCCACGGACGGTGCGCCCCATCTTGAGGCTACAGCAACGCTGGCCACGCGGCTGAATGCGCATCTTGATGTCATATGCGTCGGAATTGATCGCAGTCGGCCCGATGTGCTCTATTCCGAGATGCCCCAATCACTGGACGTACAAGGACTCAAGACTGCCCGCACAGAGGCCGACACGCTGGCCGAACATGCCGAGCAACACCTAAAAGGCGCCGATGCGCGGTGGGAAGTCCGTACCTTGGTGGTACAACCGAGCGGGCTGTCCCAAGCGGCCAGCTCTGCGACACAGCTTGCCGACCTGACTGTTCTGCCCCGCCCCTATGGCAACACCGCAGAATGGGAATGCGAGGCAATTGCAGAGGCGGCCCTGTTCAACGGGCCAAACCCCGTGCTGTTCACGAACGACAGCGACAGTTCGCAAATCGGCGTGGGGCCGGTCATTCTGGGCTGGAACGAAAGTGCCG
>JBLIFE010000278.1:0-3596 GCA_047633515.1 Paracoccaceae bacterium
CCCCGATCGGCATAGCCCCGAAAAGCGGCAGCGTCGCCACAAGGCTCATGCCCGCACGCTCCCATGTCATCAATCCATATGCCGCCAGCATCGGGAGCTGTATCGCCGCCATCGCCGCGAAAAAGATTGAGATCGTCGCCATGAACTGAAGTCTTGGCAGCCTCAACGCACTCAGAAATGTCAAGGAAACTGGGGCCGAGATACCGACCGCCCCCTGCAATATGCCCCCTGAAAGACCCGCAGGGACAGCCCATTTCCGCGCCGTCTTCATGTTCATCACCCAATCAGGGCGCGCAAGACGAAAAAGAAGGAACAACACGACTGCAAAAGCCACCGCCAACAACAAAGCTGTCGACGGCAACCGCGCAAGTATAATTGTCCCGATTGCAGCCCCGACAAATCCCGCACCTGCAAACAGCACCACAAACCGGCGCTCGAACAGATGCGCCCGATTGCGCCACCCCTGCCAAATGTTCGACAACAGGTTCGGCACCGCAAACAGGCACACCGCCAAAGGTACGTCGTACAGCATCGAAAGAATCGGCACCGCAACGATAGGTGCTCCTGCTCCGGTCGCCCCCTTCAGGACACCACCAAGAGCAAACGCCAATCCGGCGATGAAAAGGTCGCTCCAGTCCATTGCCATATCCTCCCGTAGCCACAAAGACCGACGATGGTGCCACTCCCATACCAATTCCCCCCCGACAGCAAGAGCGGTTGCCTAAATAATTTGTAATGTTCGCGGCAGTGCCCTGACACCCGGCACGCCTATCTTCGCTCTATCAGTCATTCAGATCAGGAGTTTTCTTTCATGACACGTTCCACCCGCTCACGCGCTCTTCCCTCTTTGCTGCTGGCCTCTGCGCTTGCAGTGGCCACCCCGTTTGCCCTTGTGCCAAGCCTTGTGCTGGCCGCTCCGGTTGGCGGATACGGCGATCTTGTCGAAGCCGTCTCTCCCGGCGTCGTATTCATCGAGGTCACAACAAAGGCAACTCCGGTTGCTTTGGGGGCTAACCCTTCCGGCGACACCCCGCTTGACCAACTCAAGCGTCGCTTCGGAGACCTTGGGCCAGACCAGAACCGTCAGGCCCCGAACGATCGCGAACGCCAAGGCCTCGGTTCAGGGTTTATCATCTCGGAGCAAGGGCATGTCGTGACCAACAACCACGTGGTGGCCGGTGCCGATAGCATTTCCATCAAATTGGCAGACGGGCGTAAATTCGAGGCAACTCTGGTCGGCACGGACCCCTTGACCGACATTGCCCTGCTCAAGATCGAGGCAGACACCCCCCTGCCCGTGGTTGCCTTTGGCTCTTCGGCAGACATGCGACCGGGTGACGAGGTCGTGGCCGTTGGCAATCCCTTCGGTCTGGGCGGAACGGTTACGGCCGGTATTATCTCGGCGACATCGCGCAACATCAATTCCGGACCCTTCGACGACTTTATCCAGACCGATGCCGCAATCAACCGCGGAAATTCCGGCGGCCCGCTCTTTAACAACGACGGCGAAGTGATCGGCGTGAACACGGCGATCTTCTCTCCCGGGGGTGGCTCGGTCGGGATCGGCTTTGCTGTGCCATCGGATATGGTACAAAAGATCGTGGCAGATCTGCGCGATGACGGCAAAATCGACCGCGGATGGCTGGGTGTCCAGATCAAACCGATGAGCGATGAAATCGCGATGGTGTTGGGCTATGACAGCCCCACAGGTGCCATGGTCGAACAAGTCATCGCCGACAGCCCTGCCGCACGCGCCGGCCTGTTGAAAGGCGACATCATTTTGTCGTTCGACGGCAAAACGGTCGAAGAGTTGCGCGATCTGCCGCGCATCGTTGCCGAAACCAACCCAGAAAGCGCCACATCAGTGGTTGTGATGCGCAGGGGTAAAGAGGTCACACTGGATGTGACGGTCGGAAACCTTGCGGCACAAGACGCCTGATCCAACGGCCCCGCCAAAGCACGTCTTCCTTTGGCGGGGCCTGTCTATCCCTTGCACCGCGCGCGCGCGCAACCGCGATGCGTTATGCTGGCTCCAGCTTGGTGTCCTGTACCTCCAGAGGGGCCTGCAAAAAGGCAATCCCTGCTCCCGCAAGCAAGATCACTCCGGCGCCGATCAACCCGTAATCGATGCCACCAAACACATCGCCAATCATCCCTGCCGCAACCGGACCAATTGTTTGTCCGATGGCAAAAAGCAGGGTAAACAGGCTGACCGAGCGGCCCCAGCTGGCTTGCGGAAGGTTCTGACGGCTAAAGCTGGTTACAGCCGCAGGCCCGATAAAAATCGACACGCCAAAAATCGCCGCTGACGCGATCAAACCCACATTCGTCGGCATCACAACCGGCAGGAAGGTTCCCAGACCCACCGCCCCCACCGCCAGCCCGAGCGGCACGCCAGAGCGGTATTTCGCCAGAACCACCCGCCAGACAAAGGGCGAAACGATGATGCCAAGCCCGGTGATGATCCACACGAGCGACACCATAAATGTGCCCACATCCAATGCCCGCATCCATGCCACCAGAAACGTCAGGTAAACGATGTAGCCGGTGGCGTAAAAAACATAGCCCCAAAGCTGGAACCGCATCGCGTGAATCGGCAGTGGCACCTTGGCGGCCTTGTTTCTTGGCGGCACTCTCAAACTGAACGCAGCCCAGATCGCCAATGGACAAAACAAAAGACTGCTGCCCCCCAGCAACGCCCACGCCAAAGGCCACGCCGAGGCCCCTTGCATATCGAACATCACAGGCAAGACCGCACCGCTCAGCACCATCCCGAGCCCCCCGCCACCGAAATAGACCGCAATCGCAAGCGCATTCTTCCGTGGGTTGTCCTGAAACAACGATGCCGCAAGTGCTCCGCCCGAGATAAACGCAGGCGCCCCCGCGATGCCTGTGAAAACGCGCCAGAACGTAAGCATCCAGAAATCCTGCGTCAGTCCGCTTAGCAGCAAAAACACCGACGTCGCCATCATCCCGACCGCAAACAGCCACGCCGCCGGCACCCGCGAGATCAGAACCAGCGTCACCCATGCCCCGATAACATAGCCGATGGCGTTGGCCGTGTTGATCCATCCCGCCTGAGTATAGCTCCACTCGAGATCAGCGCGCATTTCCGGCAGGATCAACCCATAGGCAAACCGTGCATAGCCGTTGCTGACACACACTCCCAACGCCAAAGCCACCAGAATAACCCAAGACCGGACCGGACCAGCGGCCTGCAATTGGAAAAAGCCCATCAGCCGCCCGCCGTGAAAGTTGCACTGCCAATGGCTATGTCAGGTTGTACGTCAAGTAAACGGCCTGTTCAGCCCACGCAGGCCACCACAACGGGTCACAAGCATGAAACACAGCGCACGCGGCACGCGTCTCACCATGGCGCGAGCTGCCAAACCGCAAACGGCCCCGTTCAAAGGACAATACAGATGATTTGTGCGTCAGCCGGTTTCTGACTGTGGCCGGTTTGCGCCCAATATCTTGCCAAGCAGCGCGCGGGACCGGTCTTTCAGACCGTTGATCACGGTAAACAAGGACGGCACGAACACCAAAGAGAGCAAGGTCGAGAGCAACAGCCCGCCAATTACGGCAACCGCCATCGG
>JBLIFE010000279.1:0-3595 GCA_047633515.1 Paracoccaceae bacterium
CGGACCTCTCAGGTCCTAAAGCCCGCCACCAGACTGCTGCCCACAGCCGGGCTTGCCCGGCTGCCGTGCCCAACGGGCGTCAGCCGGGCGGGAGGACACCGCAAGTACACACGCGCCCCCTGAAACTTGGGTCCCATGAGCCTCCTCCGCGCAACTTGGTCCTTTTCAAATCCCTGCTCCTCCTTTATAGGCGCGGGTTCACACGGGCCTGCACCCTTGGAGGAGGCCCTCTTACCAGGAGAATACCAATGGCTGGATCAATTCCGGATCTGAACGCTACGGTTCGCGCGGGGACAGGCAAGGGGGCCGCCCGCCAAGCTCGTCGTGACGGGCTGGTACCGGGTGTTGTTTATGGCGGCGGCGCTGACCCGATCGCGATCAACATCCCCTTCAACGTATTGATGAAGCGTCTCAAGGCAGGCCGTTTCCTCTCCACGCTGTTCAACCTGCAGATCGAAGGCCACGACGACGTGCGCGTCATCTGTCGCGGCGTGCAGCGTCACGTGGTCAAGGATCTTCCGACCCACGTGGACCTCATGCGTCTGCGCCGGACGTCCAAGGTCAAACTGTTCATCCCCGTCGAGTTCGTCGGCGAGGAAGCATCGCCCGGTCTCAAGCGTGGCGGCGTTTTGACCGCCGTTCGCCCCGAGGTTGAACTGACCGTAACCGCGGGCGACATTCCTGAAAAGATCATTCTGGATGTTTCGAGCATGGATGTCGGCGACACGGCTACGATCTCTGACATCACGCTTCCTGCCGGTGCTGTTCCGACAATCGACCGCGATTTCGTGATCGCCAATATCTCGGCACCCTCAGGCCTGCGCTCTTCGGGTGGTGGTGATGCTGCGGAAGAAGAAGAAGCCACAGAGGAGTAATCCTTGCCGGCGCCCTTCTTGGCAAAACAAAGTATCAGGCACTCCTTCGGGAGTGCCTTTTTGTTTCAAACAACAAATATCTGCGATTTCCCCGCTGCCGTGCCACCCGCGGCACCGCACAAACCGATTGCTCCACCAGTGTCTTTGCGCGGAACACGCGAGAACGTGCCGCCCCGATGCCCTGTTTGAACCTTGGCAAACAAGCCCCGGACTGGCATTCAGGAAACACGCAGGCAGATAACTGGCACGAGGATCGCATCTATTGAAACTCTTTGTTGGGTTGGGAAACCCCGGCACAAAATATGCTCATAACAGGCATAACATCGGCTTCATGGCCGTGGACAGGATTGCTGATGACCACGGGTTTTCGCCGTGGCGCGCCCGTTTTCAGGGGCTGGCAAGCGAGGGCGCGCTGGGTGACGAAAAAGTCGTCCTGCTCAAGCCCGCGACCTTCATGAACCTTTCCGGTCAATCCGTCGGCGAGGCGATGCGGTTTTTTAAGCTGTCCCCCGCCGATGTGATGGTCTTTCACGATGAACTCGACCTTGCCCCCGGAAAGATCCGCGTCAAACAGGGTGGCGGCCATGCCGGACACAACGGCTTGCGCTCGATGCACGCCCACATCACCGAAGGTTACGCTCGTGTCCGGCTGGGAATCGGTCATCCAGGCCACAAGGACGCAGTGTCCGGCTTTGTGCTCAGCAATTTTTCCAAAGCAGATACAGAGTGGATGGATGATCTAATGTATGGGATCAGTGACGGTGCCACCGATCTGGCCCGCGGCGATACGGCTCGTTTTCTCAACAAAATTGGGCTACGGATGACCCCGACCCGACCTGAAAAATCAGCCAAGGGTCCAAAACAAAAGGCCCGCCCGACGGCAGCGCCCCGCTCAGCCTCACCCCAAGTCACCGCCGAGCCGTCCCCAAAGGTGCAACCCGTTGGCCCCGAAACACCAGTGAACACCGCCCCCCCCAAGATGCCCGACACCCGTTCAGCCCTGCAGCGGCTGGCAGATAAGTTCAGGTAGCAGACCCTGCCGATCACCACATCCAACACCCTGACGCAAAACCCGCCCACGACACCAGCACGCGTTGCCATCCACGACATCCAACAGCGTGGTTCCATCCACGACATCCAACAGCGTGGTTCCATCCACGACATCCAACAGCGTGGTTCCGTCCACGACAGACACAGGCGAAAATGTATCCACAAGAAACCTGCATTCAGGGTGGACCTTGGCTGCGGCTACACTATCCTGCAAACATCATAAAACACGGAGTGCGATCCATGGAGAAAGACCCCTCATTGAATGTGCTTGGCACCACTTTGTTGCCCTGCTCTCTCGATCCGGTCACCGGTTTCTTCCGCAACGGAGCCTGCGACACCTGCGCGGCGGATGCCGGCAGTCACACGGTCTGTGCCGTCATGACAGCCGAATTTCTGGCCTATTCGAAATATCTCGGCAACGATCTGTCAACACCACATCCCGAATACCATTTCGCCGGCCTCGTCCCCGGCGACAGTTGGTGCTTGTGCGCCAGCCGCTTTTTGCAGGCCCATAACGAAGGCGTCGCTCCGCAAGTCAATCTTGCTGCCACGCATAAAAAGGCGCTGGAAATCGTCCCGATCGAGGTGCTGCAATCGCGCGCCGCATTATTGGGTTAGACCGGATGCCCTGCCCTGCTGACCCCTCTGCGTTCTTGACAGACCTTTTTGCAACGGCTGTCAAAGTGGCCGACCCCATTTTGCGCGTGCCCGACGCGCTTCCGCCCAAACCCGAAGGGCGTGTTGTCGTTATCGGCGCAGGCAAGGCATCGGCCCGAATGGCAGAAGCAGTGGAGGCGGCTTGGGGGCCTTGTGAGGGCCTTGTGATCACGCGCTACGGCTATGCCCGCCCGTGTCAGGGCATCGAAATTGTCGAGGCGGCCCATCCCGTCCCGGATAGTGCCGGTGTCACGGCCACAACGCGCATGCTGGCGCTGCTGGCGGGCCTTGGCGAGGATGATTTTGTGTTGGCACTGATTTCCGGCGGTGGGTCTGCGCTGCTGTGCGCCCCTGTTGAGGGGATAACACTCGAGGAAAAACAGGCGGTCAACGCAGCCCTTCTTGCTTCCGGTGCGCCAATTGACCAGATGAATGTGATGCGCAAGCATCTGAGCCGCGTAAAGGGCGGACAACTGGCCGCCGCGGCGTTTCCGGCGCGAATGTGCGCATTGGTTATTTCGGATGTGCCCGGCGACGACCTTGCCTTTATCGCAAGTGGCCCGACGGTTGGTGACACAACCAATGTCAGCGATGCAAAAGCTCTTTTGCAACGCTGGAACATTTCCGCAGCCCCGTCGGTTACAGCCGCACTGGCGCGCGAAAGCGGCGTGATCCCTCCGGGTGACCCGCGTCTGTCACGGGTCGAGAACAAGATCATCGCCGCCCCGATCCAGTCATTGGAGGCCGCCGCCGAACAAGCCCGCGCCGCCGGAATAGACGCACGGATCATCGGTGACGCCCTTGAGGGCGAGGCCCGCGATCTAGGCGCAGCACAGGCGCGGATGGCACGCGATCTGCAACGCGCGATGGCCCCGACAGATGCGCTGATCCTGCTGTTGTCGGGGGGCGAATGCACGGTGACCCGTCGCGGTGACGGATCGGGTGGCCCCAATGCCGAAGCCATGCTTGCAGCAGCCATCGAGCTGAACGGTGCGGCCGGTATATGGGCGCTG
>JBLIFE010000280.1:0-3586 GCA_047633515.1 Paracoccaceae bacterium
AGCCCGTCACATTCAGGGCACGCCCCGAACGGCGCGTTGAACGAAAACAGGCGCGGCTCGATCTCGGGAATGGTGAATCCACTGACAGGACAGGCGAACTTCTCGCTAAAGGTCAGCCGCTCGGGTTCTGGTGCAGGGCCGTCGTCTTGGGCCACGGGGGCGGTTTCCACATGCGCGATGCCGTCGGCCAGATCAAGCGCAGTGCGCAGGCTGTCGGCCAGCCGCGTCTCTAGCCCGTCTTTGACAACCAGCCGGTCAACGACAACGTCGATGTCGTGGCGGTATTTTTTGTCCAGTGTAGGCGGATCGTCCAGCTCGTGAAAGATGCCGTCAACCTTGACCCGCTGGAAGCCTTGCTTGCGGAGTTCAAGAAACTCCTTGCGGTACTCTCCCTTGCGGTCGCGCACGATGGGCGCAAGCAGATACGCCCGCGTCCCTTCGGGCAGGGCCATGACCCGGTCGACCATATCCTGCACCTGCTGCGCCTCGATCGGCAATCCGGTCGTGGGCGAAAACGGCGTGCCCACGCGGGCGAACAGCAGCCGCATATAGTCGTAAATCTCGGTCACGGTCCCAACCGTGGAGCGCGGGTTCTTGCTGGTGGTCTTTTGCTCGATCGAGATCGCGGGCGACAGGCCGCTGATGTGATCGACGTCGGGCTTTTCCATCATGTCAAGGAACTGGCGCGCATAAGCCGAAAGCGATTCGACATATCGCCGCTGCCCTTCGGCATAGATCGTGTCGAATGCCAGACTGGATTTACCCGAGCCGGAAAGCCCCGTAATCACAACAAGTTTGTCGCGCGGGATATCAACGTCAATGTTTTTGAGGTTGTGTTCACGCGCGCCGCGCACTTCGATATTCTTCAACTCTGCCATGGCCCACCTCTTGCTTCGTCACGCACACATAGGGGGGCTGGCCAGACTCTCCAATAAATAATTGGAACGAAGGATGAACTTCCCAAATGAATTCGAACAGCCCTACCCGAATATGCGCCCCTGCGCCACCTCAACAGCACGATCAGGCATCAAACCGCCTGAATCGTGAACATCACCAGCGCGGCCGGGTCCCCTGAGGCAAAGAGAGCCTAGACCGCTTCAGAAGTCCGGTCCGACAACGCCTCCAACAGCACAGAATATCCATTACTCTCAAGGTACGCCGTTTCCGCACCGGAGGATTTGCGCCCCAACGCCACATTACGCCCAGGGAACCGCCCGAATTTGCGGATCACCTCACGGTGGGCCCGCGCGTGCAGCAAATTGTCTGCGCCCGTCTCTGGCATCCGCCGGACAAACAGTCGCACGGCCCGGTCCTGATCCTCAAGACATTCGGAATGGACCAGCGGCATGTATAAAAACTGCCGCTGCGGCTCTGCGATCCGGCGATCCCAATCAAGCGCAATGGCCTGTTTGGCCGCCGCACGCGCCAACGCATCCGACGCAAAGGCCGCAGCGGCGCCGCGATGGATGTTGCGTGACAACTGATCCGCCAAAAGCAGATAGGCCAGCGTCGTGTCAGGCGTACTGCGCCACGAATGAAGCAGGCCCGCCTTCAGGTCCGCCAACGCCTGACCAAAGCGCGCCAAGCATTGAGCGTCAAACTCGGGGTCCCCCCGATACCAATCCGACGGGCTGCATTCGACGAGCCAGAAATTCGTCACCTGCGCGGCTGTGATTGCGGGGTCTTGTGCCATATATCCTGCTCCCTGATTACGCCCCTAACATGGGAACGTTTCCGCCATGTTCAAGCGATCATGTGCCTGATGCTTCGCGCTCGTGTGCATCCTTAAGCGCCAGATCATGCAAAGCCTCTTCTTCGGTATGGGCATTTTCGACGAATACCTCCTGTGCGTAGGAAAGGGCAACGACCGAAGACGTGTTGAGGATCGGGGCATATTTGCCCGTCGCCGCAACCGAAGGCGCCGAACGCTGCGTCATCCGGTAGGTCGCATAGGCCGAAAGAGCAATCATCAACACAGCAATAAAAAGAAAGAACCCCCACGGCCCGACAAGGCCCATCAACCACCCCGTGATTACAGGCCCCGCGATGGCGCCCATCCCGTTGACAAACATCAACCCGCCAGAGGCTGCCGCCATATCGTCGTACTCGATATGGTCGTTGGTATAGGCAATCAGCAGCGCATAAAGCGGGTTGCTCATGCCGCCAAGCATAAAGCCGGCCGCCAGCAGCGCATAGAAATTATCGCCGAATACCAAGCCAAAAATAGACGACACCGCCGCCATAAAGGCACAAAGCAAAATGAGTTTGCGCCGGTCGATACGATCCGAGGCCCAACCGATCGGGAATTGCCACAACAGACCACCCGTGTAGATCGCCGCAATAAAGGTCGCAATTCCACCAACACTCAGCCCGACATTCGAGCCATACACAGCCGACATACCGAACATCGCCGAATACACGCCCCCCATCAACGCCATGCCGACACAACCCAGCGGAGAACTGTCCCAAAGCTGTTTCAATGTCATAGGCTTGGTTGTCTCGAACGCCGGTGCCGGCGCCACACTCAGCAAGATCGGCGCAAACGCCATGGACACCAGAACGGACGGGATAATAAACAGGATAAAGCCCGACGGATCGCCCAACCCGACAAGCCCCTGCGCCGCGACGATACCTGCCATTTGCACGATCATGTACAGCGACAACGCCTTGCCACGCACCGCATTCGTCACCGAATTGTTGAGCCAGCTTTCCGCGGTTACATAGACGCCAGAAAAACAAAACCCGATAAGAACACGGCCCAAAGTCCAGCTGATCGGATCGGTAAGCGTTGGAAACAGGATCAAAATCGCCGAAATCATGGAGCCGAGCGCCGCAAACACGCGCACATGTCCGACCCGTCGGATCAACTCGGGCGCGATCCGCGACCCCCCGAGGAAACCAACAAAATAAGCCGACATAACAATGGACATCTCAAAGGTGGAAAACCCTTCAATTCCGCCGCGAATACCCAAAAGGGTGCCCTGCACACCGTTTCCAACCATCAAGAGCAACATGCCCAACAGCAGTGCCCAAGTTCTCGTAAAAACTTCAATCATTCGTCAGCTCCAAATCCATTGTTCGGCGTTAGCAGCAAGTCGGGGGAGACAACTAGCTTGAAAACGACATCATCCCGCACGATTTGGCGAATCTGCCAATCGGCCTGTTTTCGCCAAAATTGTCGGAGCCAACGCCCTGGTTTGGAGCTAACGCCTTGAAAATACGTCGCGCTCAGCTGCATGTCACACCTGCCTCAAGAGGCACCCGCAGCTGCGGCAACGCCGCATCTGCCCGGCCCAACCGGTGCCGGCGCAGACTTGTCTGCCCCTGGTCACCGGGCGGGAGCGCACCGTTCCCAAGCACAACCACCGCTCCTGCGCACGATCCCGATGCATGGACACCTCGAAGCACACATCAGCGCACCAACCCTTCGGCCCTATAAATCCGGTGCCACAGGAAAAAGCAGCGAGCCATCCCCGTAAGAAAAAAACCGGTATTTCTTCGCAATTGCGTGACCGTACAGCGCCCGTATCTCCGCTCCGCCCAGAAACGCCGAAACCAGCATCATCAATGTAGATTTTGGCAAATG
>JBLIFE010000281.1:0-3568 GCA_047633515.1 Paracoccaceae bacterium
TGAACCACCGTTTCACATGGTTCAACGCGACCGCGCTCTCTTTGGGGTTTGTTTTCCTTTATCTGCCGATCTTGTTGTTGATCATCTACAGCTTCAACGAGAGCCGCCTTGTGACCGTCTGGTCGGGGTGGTCGACCAAGTGGTACGCAGAGGTGCTGCGTGATGAAGCGTTTTTGGGGGCGGCTTGGGTGACGCTCAAGGTCGGGGCGATTTCGTCGACGCTTGCAACCGTTCTGGGCACGATGGCGGCCTATGCGTTGGTGCGCGCAGGCCGGTTCAGGGGGCGGACCCTGTTTTCAGGGATGATCTATGCGCCGCTGGTGATGCCAGAGGTCATAACGGGCCTGTCCTTGCTGCTTTTGTTCATCGCGTTGAATGTTGATCGGGGTGTGATGACGATCGTGCTGGCGCATACGACTTTTTCGATGTGCTATGTTTCGGTGGTCGTGTCCTCGCGGTTGGTCAGTTTCGACATGTCCCTCGAGGAGGCAGCACTTGACCTCGGGTGCAGCCCGTTCGAGGCGTTTCGCCTTGTAACGTTGCCGATCATTGCGCCTGCGGTGATTTCCGGTTGGCTGCTTGCCTTTACGTTGTCCCTTGATGATCTGGTGATCGCCAGCTTTACGGCGGGTCCGGCGGCGACGACCCTCCCGATGAAGATATTCTCGGCGGTACGGTTGGGTGTTTCACCAGAGATCAACGCGCTGTCGACGATTATGATCGCCATCGTGACAATCGGTGTGCTTGCGGCGTCGATCACCACCAAACGTGCGGTGGTGCGTCGCGAAAAACAGGCGCGGGCTGCCGGCGCATGACCCTTCGGCGGATTTATGAAACCGCAGCGTACCGGACCGACAGGCCTGTGGGCAGTTACTGGGAAAGTACGGTCACTGCTCCTGATTACCCTGCGTTGGCCGCCGATATTCATGCGGATGTTGCGATTGTCGGGGCGGGCTATACCGGGCTTTCGGCGGCACTGCATCTGGCGCGGGATCACGGTGTTGCTTCGGTTGTGCTTGACGCGGCCCGGCCTGGATGGGGCGCGTCGGGGCGCAACGGCGGGTTTTGCTGCATGGGCGGGTCGGCGGCCTCCGAGGCCAGCCTGATCCGGCGGTACGGTTCGGCGGCCAACGATGCGTTTACCCTTATGCAGCGAGAGGCGGTATCGCTGGTGGCGACCTTGCTGGCGCGGCACCGGATCGAGGCGGATGTTCAGCCGGGGGGTGAGATATGTCTGGCGCACAGAGCGCGCGATCTAAAGGACATGCGCCGTGCAAAGCCAGAGCTGGATGCGTTGCTTGGCGTCGATTGCACGGTTTATGACCGCCACGAGTTGACAGCACAGGGGTTGGGGAGTTCGGGCGCGTACGGCGCGATGCTGCTTCCTGTCGGTTTCGGGCTCAATCCGCTAAAATATGCCCAAGGGCTTGCGGCGGCGGCTTGCGCGGCAGGGGCGTCGATTTTTGGTCAAAGTCCTGTGACCGGTATCGACAGGGCGGGGAGCGGTTTTGTGCTACAAACGCCCTCGGGGCGCGTCACGGCAGACCGGCTGATTATCGCAACCAACGGGTACAGTTCGGAAAACCTTCCTGACTGGCTTGGCGGGCGATATCTGCCGGTGCTGTCGAATATTATGGTCACCCGACCGCTAACCGGCGCAGAGCTGCAGGCGCAGGGCTGGACCTCGTCGATCATGTCGTATGACAGTCGGAAATTACTGCACTATTTTCGTCTGTTGCCGGACAATCGTGTTCTTTTTGGCATGCGGGGCAATACGCGCGCCACGCATGCTGCCGATGCCGCAACACGCCGCGCGCTGAGACGCGATTTTGCAGCAATGTTTCCGGCTTGGGCGGGGATCGAGGCAGACTACCACTGGAGCGGGCTGCTGTGCATGACCCGCGATCTGGTCCCCTATATCGGTCCGATCGAGGGCTGGCAAAATGCGTGGACGGCGCTGGCCTATCACGGCAACGGCGTTGCCATGGCCAGCCTGTCAGGCTGCAAGCTTGCCGGATTGGTCGTGGGGGCGTCAACCGCAAGCGCCCTTCCCGAAATCGCCAGAGGGCCGTTGCCGCGATTTCCGTTTGCGCGCTTTCGGCGGGCCGGACTTTCAATTGCGTATCCCTTTTATCAGTGGCGGGATCGGGGTTAGAGAGGCGTTTCGCCCTGTTCCGGTACACCGGCTCTTTCGGGGGCTCTTTTGCGGCGTCCGACTTGCTTGGAGGACAAGTCATCCATGTGGCTGTGGTCGCGCAAGTCGCTGTGCGAGGTCAAAGGTTCTGCGACAATGCCGCCGAAGCGGGCTTCGGTAACAACAACGGGCCGTTCGTTGATCAGGCAGATCGCCGCTTGGCAAACATACCAGTCCTCGGCATCGGCATAACGCCATTTTGTGCCGTCCAACCCGACATTCGAAAACTCTAGCCTCCGCCCTGCGCCATCCGTCGCCCGCCTCAGGCAGCCATTGCAAAAATACCATGGATACAGTGGAAAAGCCCGCTGTTGCATCCCGCATCCCGGACAAAAATGGCCGGCGGGCTTATAGCTCATCGCGGTATCCAAGGATCGTGATATGCGTGTCGCCATAGCGGCGGGTATCGGTTACCCGCCAAGCCTCTTGCAGCGGCGCGGGCACCTCTTGGGGGGTGTTTTCTTCCCAGATCACAGTGGCACCCGGTGCCAGCCATCCGCCGCCATGTGCCGCGATCAGGGCCTTTGCGCCCAGCCCTTTGCCGTAAGGCGGATCCAGAAAGACCAGATCAAAGGCCTGTCCCTGAACCGGGCCAAGGCGGGTCGCGTCGCGGCGTATAAGTGTGGTGCGGTCGGCACTGCGTGTCTTGGCAATGTTGTCTTGCAACAGGGCGCGAGCCTTTGTGCCGTCGTCCACAAAGACAACCGAACGCGCCCCGCGCGACAGGGCTTCCAGCCCCAACGCGCCGGTACCTGCAAAAAGGTCCAGCACGCGGGCGTCCTGCACGGGGTTGCCATGTGTACTGAACAAGACGTTGAACAGGCTTTCGCGCACCCTGTCAGAAGTGGGGCGCAGATGTGCGGCTGCGTCGCCTTTGCCGAGAGCCGCAAGGGCTGTGCCACGAAAGTGTCCTGCAATAATTCGCATCGGTCAGCGCAACAAACTTTTCAGGTCGGTCTGTGGCTCAATGACTGCTGCCTTTGCTGGCGACTTTCCGGCCTCGATCAACCTTTTTGCGATCATGTAGCTGCGTGGGTCGTTCATTGCATCCACCGATACAAGGGTTTCGCCCTTGAAGTACCAGTGGGAAACGCCGCCTGCGCTTTGGCGCTTGATCACGTCGTCATACCCTGTGTTCAGCCCCGCAATCTGTAGCTTTACGTCGTATTGATCCGACCAGAACCACGGTTGGGGCAGGTACTCCTCGCTCCCGCCCGACAGGTTGACGGCGACCGCTTCGGCCTGATCAATGGCGTTCTGGACACTTTCCAATCTGATCCGCGCGCCGTGATAGGGGAAGTTGGCGCAATCGCCTGCCGCCCAGATCGCAGGGTCCGAGGTGGTGCCCCGTGCGTCTACCGCGATGCCGTTGTC
>JBLIFE010000282.1:0-3502 GCA_047633515.1 Paracoccaceae bacterium
CGCTTGTCCGGAACGATTGGTAGGGGGCGTTGATCGGATGCGCCGAGCCAAGCGGTTTAGGGCTCTCTCCGGTGGCAAAGGCAATTGCCGATTGCCAATAGGTCTGCACGATCGCCGCCTCGAACAGGGACGTATCCACTTTTTGACCACGCCCGGTCTGAAGCATGCTGGCATAGGCCGCCGAGACGCCCATCGCCGCCAAAATTCCTGCGTTTATGTCTGATATCGGAGCGGCCACCTTGACCGGCGGGCGATCCGGCCCTTCGCCGGTGATGGACATCAGGCCAGACATCCCTTGGGCAATCAGGTCGAAACCTCCGCGCTCGGCGTAAGGTCCGGTGCGCCCGAAGCCGGAAATCTCGCAGTAAATCAGGCGAGGGTTCAGTTTCGCAAGCTCGTCGTATCCCAGGCCAAGACGCTCCATCGTGCCCATGCGGTAGTTTTCGATCACCACATCCGCTGTCATCAACAGTTTATGCAGCACCGCGACCGCGGCTGGATCCTTGAGGTTAAGAGCGATGCCGCGTTTGTTGCGGTTCATCATCATGAAAGCCGCCGATTCACCCTTTATCTCGGGCGGCACAAAGCGGCGGCTGTCGTCACCGGTGGGTTTTTCGACCTTGATCACATCGGCGCCCATGTCGGCGAGCATCAGCCCGCAAACCGGCCCGGCCATGATATGCGCCAACTCGATCACGCGCATTCCAGCCAGTGGCCCGGTCGAGGAGGTCATTTCCCCGACCATACGGGTTTTTGCTTTGCCAGAAAGGCCTCCATTCCGGTCCGGAAATCGTCGCTCATGTAGCACATTGTAATCAGGTCTGAATCCTCGACCTTGAGAGCGCTACGATTGCGCCGCATGGCTTCTTTTGTGGCCCGCAAGGTCAAGGGGGCCATCCCGCCGACGTGGCTTGCCAATGCGGTGGCGCGGGTCATCACTGCGGCTTCGTCCTCCACGATCTCACTGACCAACCCTGTGCGCAGGGCTTCTTCGGCACCCATAAGGCGGGCGGTAAAGATCAATTCGCGCACACGCCCCGCGCCGATCAACTCCGCCAGTCGCGCAAGGTTTCCCGCCGCCAGACAATTGCCCAAGGTGCGCGCAATCGGGTAACCGAACTTGAGCGCAGCAGACGTAATGCGCAAATCACAGGCCGCTGCGATGGATGCCCCCCCACCCGTACACGCACCGTGGATCGCCGCGATGGTGGGCAGGGCGCAGCGCTCCACCGCATCAAGCACCGCGTCGACGCTTGCCTCGTAATCAAGCGCATCCTGAGGTGTCTTGAAGCCCCGAAACTGGGTCATGTCGGTGCCTGCGGCAAAAGCCTTACCGCCGGCGCCGCAAATGATCACCACCTTGATGCTGCCGTCAGTGGGCACTGATGCGCACAGATCTGCCAGCGTGTGATACATGCCAAACGTAATCGCATTGCGCGCCGCCGGTCGGTTAAAGGTGATCCAGAGTGTCCCGTCGCGGACCTCGTGAAGGAGTTCATCCTGATTGGTCATCGGTAAAAATACTCCACAAGGAACATGGGCACGGAAGGCACATAGGTACACAGCATCAACACGGCCAGCAAGACGCCGACAAACCAGATGTTGACCTTTGAGACCTCCCAGATATTGGCGCGCGCCACCGAACAGGCCGTTATCAGAACCGAGGCTACAGGGGGTGTTTGTTGCCCGATCGCAAGGTTGAGTGTCACAACCAGACCGAAATGTACCGGATCAATCCCTGCGGCAGTGATCAGCGGAATAACAATCGGGATGACCAGAATGATCGCCGCCGCAGAGTGCAGGAAGAACCCGACTACCAGAAAGAAAAAGTTCAGGATCAACAAGATCGCCCATTGCTGGGTGGTGATCGACAAAATCCCCTCGGCCAGTTGCTGCGGGATTTGCGCACGCGTCAGAAACCCGCCCATCAAAACAGAGGCCGCCACCAGCAGCATCACAACGGCGGTTTGCATCCCCCCGTCCAGCATCGCGGAGCGCAAGTGCTGCCAGTTGATGTTGCGATACCATGCCGACACGACGATCGCGGCCAGAACGGCCAGACCAGCAGCCTCGGTTGCGGTCACAAAACCGCCAAAGATACCGCCCAGGATGATCACCGGAAGTGTAAACGCAGGCAGGGCCTCGACAAAGGTTTCACGCACGCGCGGCATGTTGAAGGCGGCTTCGGTCGGGAAATTATAACGGCGTGCAAATAAATACGCGACGCCCATCAACCCTGCAGCCCCCAGCAGGCCCGGCACGACACCGGCCACGAACAATTGCTCGACCGATGTGTTGGCCGAGGCCGCATAGAGGATCATCGGGATCGAGGGCGGGATGATAATCGCCAAAGAAGCCGATGACGACGTGACCGCCGCCGAGAATTCCTTGCTGTAGCCGCGCTTTTTCATTTGGGGGATCAGGATCGAACCCATTGCCGCCACATCGGCCACGGCCGATCCCGAGATTTCGGCAAAAAATAGCGACACACCGATGTTGACCATAGCAAGCCCGCCACGGATAAATCCGATGATGCTGGTGACAAAGTTGATCAACCGGTCGGTGATCCCGCCAGCATTCATGATCGCACCCGCCAGAACAAACATCGGGATAGCGATCAACGAGAATTTCGTCGAGCCGTCGTACATATCAAGCGCGATGGTCACAAGGCTGTCGGTGCCCTCTGTCGCCACGAGCCCGATAACACCGCACATGGCAAGTGCCACAGCAATAGGAATATTGATGCAGATCATCAGCATCAACGCAACAAAGATTGCGGCCATAAGCATCAGATACGATCCTTGTTTTTTTCAAGCTCGGCTTCGACTTCTTCTTCGATGTCGGCATGCTCCAGCGAAATCCCCGCGAGCGTGGTCTTCCAATACCCCGGCAGGCTGAGAAGCTGGCACAGAATGAACAACAATGCGCCAATCGGAATGATCGACTGTGTGAATTGAACAGGCACCCAGTTCAGCGAAATCAACCTGTCGCCTGCCAGCACTTCAAGGACCTGAAAACCGGCGCGCGCCATGAGCACGAAAAAGAGCAGCACGATAGCCTCGCCCGTGAGCAGCGCGATCATCCTGAACCGTATCGGTAACGCCAGCAGAACAGTGTCAAAGCCGATATGACGGCGGTTTAACGCGGCCAGCGCCGAGCCGTAATAAGTGATCCACGCCAGCATGATTGCCGCAACTTCATCGTACCACGAAAAACTTTGTCCCATGAGGCGTGCGATGACGGCCAGCGTCACGGTGAGGGTCAAAAGCACCATCAGGGAAATGGTGATCCATTCGAGGATCTTGCCGAGGACCCAGATGATACCGGGAAGATAGGGCATGGGTTTCGCTCCGTTAGGGGGCTGAGCTTTTGCACGGCTTGCCATGTGACTTGGCGGGATGTTCAAGATCCCGGCCGGCAAACAATGACGTCAAGACAAACGTCTTCGGGCGACATGCCAACCCTGTCACCCGAACACAATTTTTCGAAAGTACCTTTAGCC
>JBLIFE010000283.1:0-3501 GCA_047633515.1 Paracoccaceae bacterium
TATCCACCTTGCCGGAGAGCATGCGGTCATCGCTGCACGTATGACCACGCGCAGCGGTCATTTCATGCCGCCGTCCCTGCTTGACAGTCAATTTGCAGCCCTCGAACCGCCAAGCGACGACGAAGCGTCGGTCACGGTCGACATCAATGCCCCCGCAGAGAAAATCGTTGCCGACATTCTGCGCGCACTGGACGGTTAGGGCAGTATGGGGCCAATCGACGTGCCCGCAAATGGTCTGGCCAACACCTTGCGGCGCACCAACTATCCGGCCCTTTTCCCAAACAGGGGTTTACGAAACGCCAATGCTCTCTTAAATCTTTGGAAACCGGAGGTGAAGATGACCAAACCCCCACTTACAATTCTGATGGCCGCACCTCGCGGATTTTGCGCCGGCGTGGACCGCGCAATCAAGATCGTGGAAATGGCCCTCGACAAATGGGGCGCACCGGTTTTTGTGCGCCACGAGATTGTGCACAACAAATTCGTCGTTGACAGCCTGCGTGACAAAGGCGCCGTGTTCGTCAAAGAACTCGATGAATGCCCCACTGACCGACCGGTTGTTTTCTCTGCCCACGGCGTCCCAAAGGCCGTACCCGCCGAGGCCGAGCGCCGCGAAATGATTTATGTCGATGCAACCTGTCCGCTGGTCAGCAAGGTCCATATCGAGGCCGCACGCCACGCCGAGCGCGGGTTGCAGATTGTGATGATCGGCCATGCAGGCCACCCCGAAACCGTGGGGACGATGGGCCAGTTGCCGCAGGGCGACGTGCTGTTGGTTGAAACACCTGCCGACGTTGACACCCTTGCGGTGCGCGATCCCGAACAGCTTGCGTTTGTGACCCAGACCACACTGAGCATCGACGACACCGCCGAAGTCGTAGCCGCTCTTAAAACACGCTTTCCGCAAATTGTAGGCCCGCACAAAGAAGACATCTGCTACGCCACAACAAACCGGCAGGAGGCTGTAAAAGCCGTCGCACCGCGGGTCGATGCCTTGTTGGTCGTCGGCGCGCCGAACTCGTCAAACTCCAAGCGGTTGGTCGAAGTCGCCAGCCGCGCAGGATGCAGTTACGCACAACTGGTACAGCGGGCAATTGACATAGACTGGCGCTCACTGGACGGGATAGCCACACTGGGCATCACGGCCGGCGCAAGTGCTCCGGAGGTGCTGATCAACGAAGTCGTAGACGCGTTCCGCGCCCGGTACGACGTCACGGTCGAGATCGTCGAGACAGCCACCGAGAACGTCGAATTCAAAGTGCCGCGCGTCCTGCGCGAGCCCGCTTGATCCACGCCCGAGGGCCGCAGATGTTTTCACCACCCATTCCACGGGCCGCTCTTGTGCTGGGCCTGTCGGGGCTTTTGCCTTTTCTTTGGGGCCTTGGCACGCTGGTAAATCCACTGTTTTATGATCTGACCATGCGTTGGGTCGGTCCACGTTTTGTGGCCCCTTATGTTTTATTGTCTTACGGAACAATTATCTTGTGCTTCATGTCCGGTGTTCTGTGGGGCATGGCGACCAAGGCAACCGGTCAGACCGCCACCATTGGTTACGTGCTCAGTGTGATCCCGGCCCTGTGGGCATTCTTTTTCGTCGGCAACGGACCCACAGCGGCAGCCATAAACCTGATTGCCGGTTTCCTTGCGGTTTTGGCGATAGACTGGCTCTTTTGGACCAATGGCCTTGCGCCTGAATGGTGGATGAAGCTGCGGATCATACTCACCACCGGTGTTGTGATCTCGTTGGGTTTTATAGCAGGGGGCGGATATTGAGCGATATCGAAACCATCAAGGTCTATGACGCCAAGGCAACAGAATATGCCGCACGCTTTGATAGTGATAAACCTGATGCGTGGGTTACGTCCTTTATCGACGCCATGCCCGAAGGGGGCAACGTTCTGGAACTGGGCTGTGGCCCGGGACGCATCGCTGCAAAAATGATCGGGGCTGGATTGGTTGTCGATGCTGTTGACGCCTCTCAAGAGATGGCAAGCATCGCCAAACAGAAATACGGTGTCGAGGTGCGGGTGGCAATGTTTGCGGATATCGCAGGCACAGATATCTACGACGGCATCTGGGCAAACTTTAGCTTGCTTCACGCCCCGAAAGCCGACTTTCCCAACCATCTTGCGGCCTTGCACGGGGCGCTAAAGCCCAAAGGGCGATTGCACCTCGGAATGAAGTTGGGTACCGGAGAGCAGCGCGACACAATCGGCCGTTTTTACGCCTACTACACACAGGCAGAACTCACCAATCACCTTAAAACGGCCGGATTTTCGGTCAATCGCTTCGGAACCGGACAGTCCAAAGGGCTGGCTGGGTTTCCTGAACCCTGGATCATCATAACAGCTCATGGTTGAAATTTTTGCGTATACCGACGGCGCGTGCAGCGGCAACCCTGGTCCGGGTGGTTGGGGTGCGCTGATGATCGCCCGCGAGGCGGACACCATCGTCAAAGAACGCTCGTTGAGCGGCGGAGAGCCGCATACGACCAACAACCGGATGGAGCTGCTTGCTGCAATCTCGGCGCTTGAGAGTCTGTCGCGCGTGTCGCAGATCACAATTATTACCGACAGCACCTACGTCAAAAATGGTGTGACGCAATGGATTCACGGCTGGAAAAAAAACGGCTGGAAGACCTCGACACGCAAGCCCGTCAAAAACGCCGACCTGTGGCAACGTATTGATGATGCCCAAGCACGGCATTCGGTAACGTGGAAATGGGTCAAAGGGCATGCGGGACATGCCGAAAACGAACGCGCCGATGAATTGGCTCGTGCCGGAATGGCGCCGTTCAAGAAATAGGGTCAAGACATCGGCGGCAGCGTGGCACCTAGATTGCCATGTCCGACACCGGAAACCCGAGCAGGAACTCGGCCTGCACCATCGGGCGCTTGCCGGGCCGCTGCGCCTCGAGGATTTCAACCGCGCCCGTGCCACAGGCAATCGTCAGCCCCTCCAGCACGGTCCCCGCAGCCGCATCCCCTGCTGCAATCCGGCTGCGCAAAAGTTTGATCCGCTGCCCTCCTATTTCTGTCCAGGCCCCCGGAAAAGGCGACAGACCGCGAATTTTGCGATCAACCTCGACCGCCGGAAGGGTCCAATCGGCCCGCGCCTCGGATTTATCGATCTTTCGGGCATAACTCACACCGTCCTCCGGCTGTGGCACCGGTGTCAGGCTGTCGAGCTGCGCAAGTGCCTCGACGATCATGGCCGCCCCCATCCCCGAGAGCCTGTCATGCAGGTCTGCACTGGTGTCTAGTGGCGCGATCGCCGTCGCTGCACGCAACAGCACTGGCCCGGTATCAAGCCCTGCCTCCATTTGCATGATGCAGATACCGGTTTCGGCGTCCCCCGCCATAATCGCCCGCTGGATTGGTGCGGCCCCCCGCCAGCGCGGCAAAAGCGAGGCATGAATATTCAAACACCCGTGCACGGGCGCAGCCAGAACCGCTTGCGGCAGCAAAAGCCCGTAGGCCACAACAACCGCCGCCTCTGCTT
>JBLIFE010000284.1:0-3492 GCA_047633515.1 Paracoccaceae bacterium
TCTGACATCGCGTGGATTTCACCAGAGATCTTGCGCGCGTAAATGGCGACAAAACTGACACCGATAATCAGAGCCGTCCAGAATCCGTAGCGGAAGATATCGGGCATTTCCAGCACCAGGCCCTGATTTGTGCGCAGAGGCAGAAAGACAAATGTCAAAAAGGTCACTAGGGCAGCTGTGGCTGCTCCCAGAACAAGCGTAGATTTTAGGTTCAGGGCGGTTGCCGCAATTGTAACCGGTGCCATTAGCAGCAAGGCAAAGGGATTATTCAGCCCGCCGCATAAATACAGCAAAAAGCTCAACTGCACGATGTCGAAGAGGAGGGTCGTCATCGCGTCGGATTCTGAAAGCCGCTTGCTTTGCGGGTAGATAAAGGTGGCTGTCAGGTTGGCAATAACCGCCGTTCCTATCGCAAGGAAACACAGGCCAAGCTCCAGCTCCAGTTGAAATGCGTAACGACCTGCGCCGATTGCGATGATCTGCCCCGAGATTGCAACCCAGCGTAACAGGATCAGCGTGCGCAGCCGCACCCAATGGGTCCGCGAGGAGCCATCGACGGTGTCTGATGTCATCCCTTGGGGTGGGCGGCTGTCGGCATTGTGAAACATAGTCACATTGATACTGCGCCCGATCCGGTGCAGCAATCGTCAAAGACGGGCTATTTTGAAATACGGGCTATGTCTGAGTTGTCGGGCGGTCTTACAGGAGATGAAAGAATGTCACGGATACTTGCATGGACGGCGCTGGGCGGTGTTGCGGCAATGATCGGCGCAACGGCCAGCTTTGTGTTCTTTGCGGCAGAAGACACGTATGCAGGGTGCCACGGCATTGTCATGCCCGGCGACGGGGTGATCGGGGGCCCATTCGCGCTTATCAGCGAGACCGGCGCGGTGGTCACCGACAAGCAGGTGATCGACATGCCCAGCCTGATCTACTTCGGGTATACCTATTGTCCGGATGTTTGCCCCTTGGATGTGGTGCGCAACGCCGAAGCCGTAGATGTGCTGGATGAGTGGGGTATCGGGGTTAAGCCTGTCTTTATCTCGGTGGATTACGGGCGCGACACTGCCGAAAGTGTTGATGATTTTACTGCCAACATCCATCCTGCAATGCTTGGCTTGACGGGCACCCAGGAACAGGTGCGTGCTGTTGCCAAAGCCTACCGCTACGTCTTTTCGATTCAGGATCCGGAAGACGAGTTCTATCTGATCAGTCACATGACGTTGTCCTATCTGATGGATCCTGAAAAGGGGTTCGTTGCCGCTTTCGACCGGTCTTTGTCGGGGGAGCAATTGGCAGATCAGGTCGCGTGCTATCTTGGCGAGGCATAGCGTTTGACCCTATGCCACATTGCCGATAACGTCGCCCTTCAACACAGAGATCGCGGGAGCTGCACCCATGGCGGACAAAACTGACATAGGCGAGGACAAGTCGCTATTGATCGTTGACGATGACGAGCCCTTTTTGCGGCGTCTTGCGCGAGCAATGGAAAAGCGCGGTTTCGAGCCGGAAATGGCGGGCTCTGTGGCGGCTGGCAAGGCAATCGCGACAGCGAGGCCGCCGGCTTACGCGGTGGTGGACCTGCGGCTCGAGGATGGCAACGGGCTGGATGTTGTCGAGACAATCCGTGAAAAACGCCCCGAAGCCCGTGTTGTGGTTCTGACAGGCTACGGAGCTATTGCCACGGCTGTGGCTGCCGTAAAAATTGGTGCCACAGATTATCTGTCAAAGCCTGCGGATGCGAACGATGTTACCAACGCTTTGCTGGCCAAAGGCGACGAGATGCCGGCCCCCCCGGACAATCCGATGTCGGCGGATCGTGTTCGATGGGAACACATACAGCGTGTGTACGAGCTTTGTGACCGTAACGTCAGCGAAACAGCCCGAAGGTTGAACATGCATCGCCGTACATTGCAGCGTATCCTCGCAAAGCGCAGCCCGAAATAGCGGGTGATAGCAACGGCCGCTTGCCCTGAAACCACATAATTCAGGGTGCAAGGGCCGCGAAGGCACCGCCCGAAGGGCGCGGCTTCGCGGCCGGGCCCAACGCGGGGGCGCGGCGGGAGTGCGTGTTAGATGTCGCTCAAAAGAATACTGTGCCGCGCGGTGAATGCGTTGCGGGCTTCGCGCGGCGCGCGCAATCTGATCTCGAGCCCTTCGATCAAGGCAGGTTCTTGTTGACCGAACAGTTTGTTGGCCTCTTCGTCGCTGAAACCCGCAATCTGGGTGGCTTCCATCCGCGCTGAAATCCGGTCTGCTCTCTTGATTTGTCGTTTTATACCAGCAGGCAACTGGGCCGGAAGCCCGAACCGGCGATGGATTGCGGCCGTAAGGCGCTCGTCCAATGCGGCATAATCCGGGCCAACCGCAGCTTTGACCGGTGAGATCATATCCCCGATCACATATTCGGGCGCATCGTGCAAAAGGGCCGCCAGCCGCCAGCGGACCGGACCCGACGGGGACAGGCGGGCAAAGATCTCCTCGACCAGAAGAGAATGCTCGGCGACGGAATAAGCGTAGTCGCCGCGTGTTTGCCCGTTCCACCGCGCGACAAACGCCAAACCATGAGCAATATCCTCGACTTCGATATCCATCGGGGTTGGGTCAAGCAGGTCAAGCCTGCGGCCTGAAAGCATTCTCTGCCATGCGCGTGGGTTTTTCATGACTTTTGCCTAGCGCGACGGGACGCGTGATTCAATTCCCAAGCGGTATTGATCGTGTCAAATGCGGCGGGCGACCACCTGATAGCTCAATCTGTGTGCACTTGGCTGTGTGCGTGATGTTGCCCTGCTATCCCTGTGATGGTAATGCAACGGTGAAATTGTGAGACAGGACGCAAGACATGGCCAACGACTATATAATTAAAGACATCGCGCTGGCCGCTTATGGCCGAAAGGAACTCGACATTGCCGAGACCGAAATGCCGGGCTTGATGGCGCTGCGCGAGGAATACGGCGAAAAACAGCCCCTTAAAGGTGCGCGGATTGCTGGCAGTCTGCATATGACCATCCAGACAGCCGTTTTGATCGAAACGCTGGTGGCACTTGGTGCGGATGTCCGGTGGGCGTCGTGCAATATTTTCTCGACACAGGATCATGCGGCGGCGGCGATTGCCGAAAGCGGCGTGCCGGTTTTTGCCATTAAAGGAGAGACACTGGACGAGTATTGGGATTATGCCGACAAGATATTCGATTTTCCTGAAGGCACGTGTAACCTGATCCTCGATGATGGTGGCGACGCCACGATGTATATCCTGATCGGAGCGCGGGTTGAGGCAGGGGAAGAAGACCTGATCGCGGTCCCGAAGTCCGAAGAAGAGGTGTCGCTTTTTGCGCAGATACGCAAGCGGATCGCCTCCCATCCGGGGTGGTTTGCCAAGCAGCGCGATGCCATCCAAGGGGTTAGCGAAGAGACCACAACCGGCGTTCACCGGCTTTATGAGCTGGTCAAGCAGGGGCAGCTTCCGTTCCCTGCGATCAATGTGAACGACAG
>JBLIFE010000285.1:0-3441 GCA_047633515.1 Paracoccaceae bacterium
ATTTTCCACATCCGCTTTCGCCCACCAACCCAAGGCTCTGTGCGCGGTGCAACCCAAAACTTACCCCGTCCACCGCGCGCAGCGTGCCGCGCCTTCCAAACCACCCGCTCCGTGGCAGGTCATAGGACCGCACCACGTTATCAAGTCTGAGAAGCACCGCGCCAGTGTCGCAAGACGCGGCCCGTACTCTGGCTGGCGTCCGGACGGGCTGATGCGCAGAGGCCGCAAAAAGCGCGCGAGTATAGGGGTGGCGCATTCGGGCAAAGATATCCCCCGCAGGTCCCTGTTCAACAACCGCACCGGCGCGCATTACGGCCACGTCATCGGCCATGCCCGCCACCACCGCAAGGTCATGGGTGATCAACAAAAGCGACATCTGCTCTTCGGCGACCAATTCGCGCAACAGATCAAGGATCTGGGCCTGCGTCGTTACATCAAGCGCGGTTGTTGGCTCGTCTGCAATGAGCAAGGCAGGCTTGCAGGCAATCGCCATCGCGATACAGACCCGCTGCCTTTGCCCACCGGACAATTCATGAGGGTACCGCGTCGGCGGCACCGCTTTACGGTCAAGCCCGACCCGTTCAAGCCGTTCTTGTGCGATGTCATACGCCGCTGCCCGACCGGTGATACCGTGGACCAGCAATGTCTCGGCAACCTGATCCCCGATGGTTTGCACCGGATTTAGCGCGGTCATCGGTTCTTGGAAAATCATCGAAATCCGCCGCCCCCGCAAAGCGCATAATTGCGGCTCGGACAGGTCCAGCAAAGACCGGCCCTCAAAGGACACTTCGCCCGAGACCGAACTGCCGTTTGGCAGCAATTGCAGAATGCACTGCGCAGTCAGCGACTTGCCCGAGCCGCTTTCCCCCACCAGCCCCAAAACACGCCCCGGCATCAAAGACAGCGACACATCACGCAAGATGGGCGTACCGTGGATCGACAGCGACAGCGCATCGATCCGCAGGCCACGGTCAGCATCGTCCACCCCCCCCGACCTTTTTATCGCCCCCTTGATCATCGCGTCGCCCGCCGCAGGCGCGGGTCAAGCGCATCACGCAGCCCGTCGCCCATCAGGTTCAGACCCAGAACCATGATCACAATCGCAAGCCCCGGCAAAACGGCAATGCGCGGAGTGCCGTAAAAGAACGTCTGCGACTCCGCCAGCATCCGCCCCCAACTGGGCGTCGGCGGTTGTGTTCCAAGCCCGACATACGACAAGCCCGCCTCTGCCAGAATGCCCAGCGAAAACTGGATCGTGCCCTGCACAATCAACAGATTGGCAATATTGGGCAGGATGTGTTCGATCGAAATCCGCGCGGCCCCTTTTCCTGCGACCCGTGCGGCCAGAATGAATTCACGGGTCCAAATCGCAAGGGCCGCTCCGCGCGCCACCCGCGCAAACACCGGAATGTTGAAAATCCCGATCGCAAGTATCGCATTCACCGCCGATGGCCCGAACACCGCCGTAATCAGGATCGCAATCACCAACGACGGAAACCCAAACACAAGGTCATTGCCCCGCATCAACACTTCGTCCGTCAGACTGCCGCGTCTTGCCGCCGCCCAAAGCCCCAGCGGCACGCCAACCGATACACCGATCCCGACCGCCACAAGCGCCACCGCAAGCGACGTCCGCGCCCCCACCATCAACATCGACACCATGTCGCGCCCAAGATGATCCGTGCCCAGCCAATGGACCGCGTCAGGCCCCCGAAGCTTCATCGAGATTGCAAGTTGCGTGACGTCGAACGGTGTCCAGACAAACGACACCAGTACCAACACCAACACCGTGCCGGTGATTGCGCCGCCAACCCAAAGCTGCACACCGGCCCTCATCGACGGCGCAACCGCGGATCCGCCAGCCCGTAGGCAAGATCAACCAGAAACGTCACAAGGATCACCGCACAAACCAAAAGCATCGTTACCCCCTCGACCACCACCAGATCCCGCTGCGTGATCCCCTGAAAGATCAACCGTCCAAGCCCCGGCAGGTAAAACACGTTCTCGATGATAATCGCCCCCGCCATGAGAAAGGAAAACTGCAACCCAAGAATGGTAAGCACCGGGATCATCGCATTGCGCAACCCGTGGCGGCGCAACGTCTGCCCCGTGCTCAGGCCCTTTGCCCGCGCGGTTCGCATGTAATCCTGTGCCTGTGTTTCAATGAGCGCAGAGCGAAGCACCCGCGCAAGGATCGACGCCTGCGGTAGCGCCAAAGCCACCGTCGGTAATATCAATGCGCGCAACCCCGGCCACAGCCCCGCCTCCCATCCCGGAAAACCACCCGCCGGCACCCACTTCAACGTGATCGCGAACAACAGCACCAGCAGCATCGCAAACCAGAAGTTGGGCACTGCAATGCCCAGCTGCGTCACCCCCATGATGCCGTAATCCACCCCGCGCCCCCGATACGCCGCCGAGATAATCCCGACCGGCACCGCGATCACCGTCGAAAGCGTCAGCGCCATCGCCGCCAGCGGCAGCGATACGCCAACCCGCTGGGCAATCAGATCGGCCACAGGCACGCGGTAGGTATAAGAGATCCCGAAGTCGCCCTGCATCATGCCCCACACCCAACCGACATACCGCGCCACCACCGAACCGTCCAAACCCAGCTCTGCGCGCAACGCGGCAACGGTATCTTCGGCGGCATTCAGGCCCAGCATAAACGCCGCCGGATCGCCGGGGATCACCTCGATTACCGTAAAGATCACAAGGCTGGCCGCAAAAAGCGACACCAATAGAGACAACAGCCGGGACAGGATAAATGCAGCCATGGCGTCAAACTATCGCCCGCTCTTCGGGCCGACCAGTCCCCTTTGTGTGCAAGAGCGTATTTTGCCGCCGCGCACACGGCAGCACCTGCAAATTTCGCTTGCCGCAAGCCGTCCTTCCAGAGCATAATATGTTCGGGTTCGGGCGATGGCGTCGCCCCGCAACGGGCCCTTCACGTCCTGCACGCCGGGATCTGTAAACAAGGTAAAAACTCTATGGATCGCCCCGACTTCTACCGCTTGCACAACGGTGAAAAAGCCCCCCTTCCCTTTGCCGCCATCGAATACGAGGCCCGTCTGGCCGGACTGCGTCAGTCTATGGCGAAACTTGGCATTCATGCCGCCGTTCTGACCTCGATGCACAACATCGCCTATTATTCCGGCTTTTTGTATTGCGCGTTCGGGCGTCCCTACGGGCTTGTCGTCACCGCCACCGAAAGTGTGACAATCAGCGCCGGCATCGACGCAGGGCAACCGTGGCGCCGGTGCCACGGCGACAACATCACCTATACCGACTGGCGGCGCGACAATTACTGGCGCGCAATCGCCAGCGTCACCGGCCCCAACAAGGTCATCGGGATCGAGGATGACCACATGACACTGGCCGTGCGCAAAACCCTCAAAACCCATCTGAAGCCTGCCAAGCTCAAGCCGCTTGCTGCCGCCA
>JBLIFE010000286.1:0-3413 GCA_047633515.1 Paracoccaceae bacterium
GAAGGCCTCTGTTTCCGAACCGTCAGGATTGGAAAAAATGTTTTTTCCCGTTGTGCTGTCAACCACCGAATGGTGGATATGCATCGCACTCCCCGGTTCGTCCTCGATGGGCTTGGCCATAAATGTCGCGTAGCAATTGTGGCGCAGGGCGGCTTCTTTGATCAACCGTTTGAAAAAGAAGATTTCGTCTGCAAGTTTGATCGGGTCGCCATGCTGCAGGTTGATCTCGATTTGACCTGCGCCGCCTTCTTGCAGGATACCGTCGATCTCGAACCCCTGCGCCTCGGCGAAATCATAGATATCATCAATGACCGGCCCGTATTCATCAATCGCCGACATCGAATAGGCCTGTCGCGCGGCCACCCTGCGCCCGGAACGGCCCATGGGCGGCTCAATCGGTTTTGCGGGATCAAGGTTGGGAGCAACCAGATAGAACTCCATCTCGGGCGCAACAATCGGGGTCAGACCAAGGGCCTGATATTGGGCAACAACCGCTTTCAAGACATTGCGCGGTGCGGTGGGAACAAGGTTGCCGCTTCGGTCGAGCACATCGTGAATCACCTGAAGCGTATAGTCGGTGGCCCACGGTGCGGCTGTGGCTGTGCTGTAATCAGGCACAAGCACCATATCGGGCTCTGTGAACTCACGGCCCGCAACGTCGGCCCACTCTCCGGTGATTGTTTGCAAAAAGATCGAATCAGGCAGGTAGAAATGCGTCTGGCGGGCAAATTTGCTCGCAGGCATGGCCTTGCCGCGCGATACACCTGCCAAATCGCACACAACGCATTCCACCTCGTCCAGTTTGTTACCCTCAATGTAGTCCTGTGCAGCCTGCGGGATTTCTTTAAGCCAAGCGTCACTCATTGGGCGGCCTCTCTGGGCAAGTGGAAAAAGTCGGCGATGTCCTGTGCTACGCGCGCACTCGAGTTTGGCTGTCCCATTTGGCTCTGTGCATAAGCCAGGCGATTGTCCGGCACGACCCCGATCCCGCGCAGATTAATGAGCCCCTGAATAACCTGATCACCATATTCGGGATGCGCCTGCACCGAAAATCCGCGCTGTCCATAAAGCAGGCCCGCGTGCGCGCAAAACCCGTTGCTCGCAATTGTCGTGGCAAGGGCAGGCTTTTCGATCACCTGGTCCTGATGCCAAGCGTTCATTGTGATCTCTTCGTCGCCGTAAAGATACGCCTGACGACCAACCCCCCACCCTTTGGTGGATTTTTCGACCTTACCGCCCATCGCCTGCGCCATGATCTGGTGCCCGAAACAGATGCCGACAACGGGCACATTGGCAACAAATGCCGACTGGATAAACTGCTCCAGCGGGGGAATGAACGGGTGATCCTCATAGACACCGTGGCGCGACCCGGTGATCAGCCAGCCATCTGCGGCCGCGACCGAATTGGGAAAATCCATCTCTGCCACATTCCATGTCTGGAAGGTGAACCCCTTTCCAGCCAGCAATTCCTCGAACATAGTATTATAATCACCAAGGATCGGGCGCATCTGGTCAGGCGCATGTCCTGTTTGAAGGATACCGATAAGCATAGCGAAACCTCGAAGTTACTTCGCGATCATGTTATCCGAGCCCCTTGCCGGAGGGAAGAGGCCACACAGCCCCGTGGGCCGGCCTTGTTCACAAAGGGTCGCTTTGCTGCAGCCAGAATGCGGTGTCTTGACCGCGCGCCTCGCCAATATTGGCAAGCCCGTCGCGACGCGCAAGCACATCAAGCCCGCGTGCGATATCCGCAGCAAGCGATAGCCCGCCGTACACCATTGCCGTATAAAGTTGCACCGCACTCGCCCCGGCCTTGATTTTGGCATAGGCCTGCTCGGCGGATCCGACACCGCCCACACCGATCAACGGAATTTTGCCCTGAGTCAGGTGGTAAAACCGCGCCAGAACCCGGGTCGAGCGCTCGAAAAGCGGCGCACCGGACAGACCGCCCTTTTCAGCCTTGTGAGGGCCGTGCAGACCGGTGCGATCAAGCGTGGTATTTGTGGTGATAACCGCGTCAATACCACTGCTCAAGGCGATCTCGGCAACATCGGCCAACTCTGCGTGTGACAGATCCGGCGCGATCTTCAGAAAGACCGGTATCGGGCGATCAAGCGCATCGCGCGTGGCCAGAACATCGCGCAGCAGCCTCTCCAAGGCGGCGCGACCTTGTAAATCACGCAGCTTTTCGGTGTTTGGCGACGAGACGTTGACGGTCGCAAAGTCAAGATGCATGCCGCACGACTCAAGTACCGACGAAAAATCCGCCGCACGGTCCGCGCTGTCTTTGTTGGCTCCCAGATTCAGTCCGATAATTGCCGGTTTCGGGCGTCGCGCCAACCGCGCAAGCATCGCATCAGCCCCTTGGTTGTTGAAACCGAACCGGTTGATCGCAGCCTCGTCCTGCGCAAGCCGGAACAGCCGCGGCTTTGGGTTGCCAACTTGCGGGCGCGGGGTGGTCGCCCCGACCTCGATAAAGCCGAAACCTGCCCGCGACAGCGGGCGCAGCGCCTCGGCGTTCTTGTCAAACCCTGCTGCAAGCCCGACCGGATTGGGCAACGTCAACCCGCACAGGTCGGTTTTCAACCGGTCCGAAGTCACAGGCCCCAGCAACGCCGCAAACCCTGCATTCACCGCCCTGAGAGACAGGCCGTGCGCCAGTTCCGGATCCAGCTTGCGCAATGCCGCAAGCGCCAAACGTTCAAGCGGCTTCACACGACACCTTGCGGAAAAATATGCCCTGCGGCGCCCAGCGGGAGGGATTTGTCCCAAAGCACTTCGTTTATCCTCAGCTCGCGGTACAGATGCGGAAACAGCGCCCCACCTCGCGACGGCTCCCACCTTAGCAGATCGCCAAGAGTGTCACTTTCAAAAGCCACCAGCACCAGATCACTTTGAGCCGCAAAATGCTTTGCGGCTGTTTCGGCCACCGTCGCGGCAGTCGAGAAATGGATATACCCGTCAGACAGGTCGATTGGCGCGCCCTTTGTCTGTCCGCTTTTACGAAAGGCCTCCCACTCGGGGCGGCGAAAAATCTTGAAGATCATCATGCCGCTGAAATGCCCGCCTATGGCTACCGCGTCAAGTCCGCAAACAAAAGCGGTTCGTATCCTGCCCCCGCAGCCCAAAGACTTTGCATGCCCCGGCTGTGGACAAGGTCTATTTGCCGATGCCGGCGCGCAAGACGTGACAACACTTTGACTCCCACCACAACCAAGGTCAGTCTGTTGTCAGATACCAACCTGGAGAACCCAAATATGTCAGTTCGTTTCCTTTCTTCCGTCGCCGCACTTGCGATGACGACGGGGGTTGCGTCGGCCGATTATGCGCTGACCATCCTGCACACCAACGATTTCCATGCCCGGTTCGAGCCGATTTCGAAATACGACAGCCCCTGCTCTGCTGAGGACAAC
>JBLIFE010000287.1:0-3409 GCA_047633515.1 Paracoccaceae bacterium
CCCAAGGAATGGACCTATAACAACATCGCCGTAATGCGCGCCCAGATGAAGCCGCTGGGCCTGTCGATCGACTGGAGCCGCGAATTCGCAACCTGCGACCCAGAGTATTACGGACAACAGCAATCCATGTTCCTCGATTTCATGGAAAAGGGGCTGGTGTACCGCAAGAACGCGGTTGTGAACTGGGACCCCGAGGACATGACCGTTCTGGCCAATGAACAGGTGATCGACGGCAAGGGCTGGCGCTCTGGTGTGGCGGTCGAGCGTAAGGAGCTGACCCAGTGGTTCTTCAAGATCTCCGATTATTCGGGTGAACTGCTTGAGGCGCTGGACGGATTGCACAACTGGCCCGAAAAGGTGCGCCTGATGCAGGCCAACTGGATTGGTAAGTCGCGGGGCCTGCAATTCGGGTTCGACCTGACGACGCCGGTGCACGGGATCAACGAGGTCGAGGTTTACACCACACGGCCCGACACGCTGCTTGGGGCGTCTTTTATCGGGATATCGCCGGATCATCCTCTGGCCAAGTCGCTAGAGGCGGGCAACCCTGCGCTGGCCGCGTTCAGTGCCGAATGCCGCAAACTTGGCACATCCGAGGAAGCGATGGAAAAGGCCGAGAAGCTGGGCTTTGATACCGGATTGAGGGTCAAACACCCGCTTGATCCGAATTGGGAGCTGCCGGTCTGGGTCGCGAACTTCATTTTGATGGACTATGGCACGGGGGCGGTTTTCGCCTGCCCGGCCCACGATCAGCGCGATCTGGATTTTTGCCGCAAGTACGACCTGCCGGTAATCGACACGTTTTTTGCGCTTGAGGGTGCTGCGCCAGTCGGTGGCAACGCCTTTGTGCCGCCAAAAACCGAGAAAGTCCGCTGGATCGATCATTTTGCCGGGCTGACGGTTGCCACCGGACAAGAGGCGATTGATGCGACGATTGATTTTGTCGAGGCGGCGGGCTGGGGCAAGGGCGTCACGCAGTACCGTTTGCGCGACTGGGGATTGTCGCGGCAACGCTATTGGGGTTGCCCTATTCCGGTTGTGCACTGTGATACCTGCGGTGTGGTGCCGGAAAAGAAAGAGAACCTGCCGATCGCGCTGCCCGATGATGTGACGTTTGATCAGCCGGGTAATCCGCTTGACCGTCACCCGACGTGGCGCAATGTGGAGTGTCCCGCCTGTGGTGCGGCGGCGCGCCGCGAGACCGACACGATGGATACGTTTGTTGATTCGTCGTGGTATTATGCGCGGTTCACATCGCCCGATGCGGCCACGCCGACCGATCTTGATGATGCGGCGTACTGGATGAATGTGGATCAGTACATTGGCGGCGTTGAACACGCGATTTTGCACCTGCTGTATTCACGTTTCTTTGCGCGGGCGATGCGTATTTGTGGCCACCTGCCGGATTCTGCGATCGAGCCGTTCGACGCATTGTTTACGCAAGGGATGGTCACCCACGAGATTTACCAGACCCGCGATGTAAAAGGCCGGCCAGTCTATCACCTGCCCGAGGATGTGACCGACGGAAAGCTGGCCGACGGTACGCAGGTCGAAGTTATCCCTTCGGCCAAAATGTCGAAATCCAAAAAGAACGTGGTTGATCCGGTGAACATCATCGAATCGTTCGGGGCCGATACCGCGCGCTGGTTCGTGATGTCCGACAGCCCGCCCGAGCGGGATGTGGAATGGACGGCTTCTGGCGCCGAGGCAGCGTTCCGCCATCTGGGGCGCGTCTACCGGATTGCCGCCGAACTGGTCGGAGCCACCGATGCAGGCACCGCTGCTGACGACGATGCGCTGGCCCGTGCCTGTGCGCGCGCCATCGTCGATGTCACCGAAGGGATCGAAGGATTCGCGTTCAACACCTCGGTGGCAAAGCTGTATAGCTTCACCAACACTGTCGCAAAATCAAAGGCCTCTGCCGCGGCGCGTCGCGATGCCATGAAGGTGATGGCCCAGTTGATGCAGCCGATGACTCCCCACGTGGCCGAAGAGATCTGGTCGATCCTTGGTGGTGCAGGCTTGGCTGCGAATGCGCCGTGGCCGACGGCGGCACCTGAATTGCTGGTGGAACAAAGCATCACCCTGCCCATTCAGGTCAACGGCAAGCGCCGCGCCGAAATTACCGTGGCTGCCGATGCCAGCAAGGAAGAGATTGAAAAGATCGCCCTTGCGAACGAAGCTGTGGTGCGGGTGTTGGACGGCGCGACCCCGAAAAAGGTCATTGTGGTGCCGGGGCGGATTGTGAATGTGGTTGCCTGATCGACGCGGTTTCTTTTTGGGGTGTGCGGCGCTTGGCGGGTGCGGGTTTGCTCCGGCCTATGGGCCGGGGGGGAGTGGCGACCGCCTGCGCGGGCAAATTCTGGTGGCGGCACCCGAAGACCGCGAAGATTTCACCTTTACCAAGCGGATCGAGGATCGTTTGGGGCGCAATCAGGCAGCACTTTTCGGGCTGGAGTACAAGATCACGACCCGGAGTGACGGGCTGGCGATTACGGCCACTCAGGAAACACAACGCTACAACCTTGTGGGCAGCGTGCAGTATTCGGTCGTTGATCGGGCCACTGGCGCAATATTAATTACGAACACAGTGCAAACGTTCACCTCCTATTCGGCGACAGGAACAACCGTTGCAACGCGCGCCGCCGAGCGGGACGCGTATGCGCGGCTGACCCTGATACTGGCTGATCTGGTGATCACGCAGCTGATCGCGTTTGGCGCGGACTGGTTGCCGTGAAGCTTTCGCCCCGCGACGCATCTGCGATTTTTGCCAAACCGGATACAAACCGTGCGGCGATGTTGATTTATGGGCAGGATGCGATGCGGGTGGCGTTAAAGCGTCAGGAGTTTCTGGAAAACCTGCTGGGCAAGAGTGCGGACGAGGAAATGCGTCTGACGCGTATTGCCGGTGCTGATTTGCGCCGCGACCCAAGTGCGTTGCAAGATGCTGTGCGCGCTGTCGGGTTCTTTCCGGGGCAGCGTGCGGTGTTGGTCGACGAAGCAACGGACGGTTTGTCCGACATTATCGCGGCGGCAATCGATTCGTGGGCGCCCGGAGACGCGATGATCGTCGCGACGGCGGGATCATTGGCGGCCCGCTCCGGCTTGCGAAAATTATTCGAGGGCAGCCGCAGCGCCTTGTGTGTCGCGATTTATGACAACCCGCCAAGCCGGCAGGAAATCGAGGCGGAACTGACCAAGGTCGGCTTGTCACGGATCTCGCCCGAGGCCACACAAGATATCGAGGCGCTGTCGCGCGCTCTTGATCCGGGCGATTTTCGCCAGACCCTCGAGAAGATTGCCGTTTACAAAATCGGCGATGCCAGCCCGCTGAGTTCGGCAGAGGTGATGATGCTTGCCCCTGCGACAATCGAGGCCGAACTGGATGATCTGTTGAATGCAGTAGCCG
>JBLIFE010000288.1:0-3409 GCA_047633515.1 Paracoccaceae bacterium
CCAGAGACTTTTTCGCAGACACGACACCAGTCAGAAATCCGCATAATCAACGAGGCGGGGACGGCGCTTACGCTCACCCCGACTGCGCGGCAGGCAATGGCGATTCTTGCCTTACGCAGCGCCACTGAATTTTCGGCCATCTCGCGGCGTTGATCCTCTGATGGTTTGCAAGCAAACCCCTGTCAGGCAGTTGACGGCCGGTATACTTTTTTCCACGGGCTTCCTTCAGCAGATCAGCCTGCATGTTCAGGTCCGCGTACATCCGTTTCAGCCGACGGTTCTCGTTCGGCGGCGCATTTGGACCAGAGGCGTTTGTACCTCACTCCAAGGCCTTCATCTGGCTGGTTATCGACGCGTCCATCACGCCATACTTCGTCCGCCACGCTTAGAACGACGTGTTGCTCATCCCGTGCTCGTGGCACAGCTCCGACACAGGCAAACCGCCCTAAGCTTGGCGCAGGATCACAAGAATTTGGGGCTCGCTAAATCTCTTCATCGAAATCTCTCCAGATATCTTGCTGAGAAAATTTTACTTTTGCAGCCCCTTAGTTTCTGGGGGGACTCCCAATGTGGCGAACGGTTTTGCGCAGCACGACAAGTGTTCCCTGAAATTACCGAAGAGCGTTTTTCCATACGGTCCTTGACGGCGGCAGAAGGGGAGATTGCACATTTGACGCTCAAGGGGTTCAATGCCAACGAAGATGCGGTGTTGCTCAATATGACCGCGGGAACTGTTCGCGCGCAATTGTCTGGCATTTATGCCAAATCCGGGCTTTGCAATCGCGGTCAGTGTGTCTCGTCATTGATCGATGATCTGTTGGAAACCCTTATTTAGACCCCTACCGAAACCTCTTGCGAAAACGTCCGGTGAGGCTGTTCACAAGGCTCACCTGCGTCCTGTCGGAGATCATTGAAAAGGTGGGGGCGGGCGCGCCGATGGTTTGAACAGGTGCCGGCAAATTACCTGATCAGAAACTGTCACAGTTTTGAGTAACCGCTATTTCGCGGTGTCTTTTGTCGCCTCGAACCGTGATGCAAAAAGCAGGAAGCGGGTGGCTTGACAGGCGACGGTCGCTTACACGTGCGTTACGCCATAGCAAAGTAATTTTGGGATCAGACTGGGACTAGGGGGTCCTGATGAAGGCATAAATGCGCATCAGCAGGACCAAAACCAATGGCAGCCCGTAGGGGAATCGAACCCCTCTTTCCAGGTTGAAAACCTGGCGTCCTAACCGATAGACGAACGGGCCAGTTGGTAGCGGCGTGATATGCAAAGGGCGCTGCGAGGGCAAGAGGATATTTGCCGCTTTTTGAATGATTTTCAAAAATAGTCCCTCGAAGCTGCAAAAGCACCTGTAAACGGTGACCCCTATGCATACTTTTGTTTGTGCCCCGGGCAGTGTTATAGCGCACCGCTCATTTAGCGCCGGTTTCGCCCCGGCACGAGTGCTTTAGCAAGGCGCCGCGTCTTCGAGCCGGAGTTGCGCGGTCTGGCGGCCATTCCAGTGATTGACCTCAAGGCGTCCGGCAAGGTGGAACCGCGCCCCGCCGTGGTTTTCCAGACGCGGGCCAAGGGCGGTATCAAATGCACCGAATGCGATTGAGTCCATCCGCGTGGACAGCCCGTCGCCGAATGTGACCTTGAGATGGGTTTCTCCGACGCGCCGGGCATTCAGAATAACCATATCGGGCAGGGCAAAGCGCGGGGCCGGTGCCGAGGCGCCAAAGGGGCCGGCCGCCTCGATCTGTTCGATCAACTCGACAGTCGCGGCTGCCGGCATCAGCAAACCGTCCAGATGCAGATCACGCGGGCCGCGCAAATGGCTGCCCTGACGGGCCAGCAATTCCGACAGCCGCGCCATGGCCGGTTCAAGCAAGGCACGCGACACACTGAGCCCTGCCGCCATTTTATGACCCCCGCCCTTGAGCAGCAGATCTTCGTTCGCAAGACGCTGGATAGCCGCCCCGAGGTCGATGCCGCTCACCGAGCGGCCCGAACCCTTGGCGGTGTCGCCATCAAGCCCGATCACGACGGCGGGTCGGTTGAACGCCTCTTTCAGGCGCGAGGCGACGATCCCGACGACCCCTGCGTGCCAGCCCTCTCCTGCGGCCCACACCAACGGTCCGTCGGTGCCGCGTGCCTCGGCCTGTTCCAGAGCAAGCTGGGTGACATGGGCCTCGATCTCGCGGCGCTCCTTGTTCAGCTCGTCAAGCCGTTCGGCAAGGGCCTGCGCCTCGGCGGGGTCACAGGTCGAAAGTAGACGCGCGCCAAGATCGGCTTTGCCAATGCGGCCACCGGCGTTCACGCGCGGGCCCAGCAGGTAGCCCAGATGATAGGGCGAGGGTGCTGTGTTCATGCCCGCCACATCGCCCAGCGCGGTGATGCCCGCGCGGTGACGGCGCGCCATAACCTTGAGGCCCTGGCGCACAAACGCACGGTTGACCCCGATCAAGGGCGCCACATCGGCCACGGTCGCAAGGGCTACCAGATCGAGCATCGCCATCAGGTCGGGGCCTGTCTGGCCGCTTTCGCGCAATTGCCGCCCCGCTTCGACCAACATCAGAAAAACGACGGCTGCGGCGCATAAATGGCTAAGCTCGCCGGTTTCATCTTGTCGGTTGGGGTTTACCACCGCGACGGCGGGGGGCAGGGTCTCCCCCCCGAGGTGGTGGTCTAGCACGATCACATCGGCGTGGCCGGACGCCGCAAGCGCCTCGTGGCTCAAGGTGCCGCAATCCACACAGACGATCAGATCGTGGGCGCGCCCGAGTTGCTCGATCGCGGTCGGGTTCGGCCCGTATCCTTCCTCGATGCGGTCAGGCACATAAAGCGTGCAAGTCTGGTTCTTGTGCCGCAACCAGTCGATCAGCAGCGCCGCCGAGGTTCCGCCATCAACGTCGTAATCGGCAAATACCGCGATCCGTTCACGTTTGGTGACTGCCGCCAGAAACCGTGTGGCGGCCTGCTCCATATCCAGCAAACCGCGCGGGTCGGGCATCAGGTCGCGCAGGGACGGGGCCATGAAGCCTTCGGCGTCATGTGCCGCGATCCCCCGACGGCTCAGCACGCGGCACACCGCAGCGGGCAGGCGGGTGGCCTGTTCAAGTGCTTCGGCGTGACGGGTGTCTTCGACCGACGGGCCAACCCAGCGCCGCCCCGTCAGAGAGGCGCTGACACCCAGAAAGGCAGGGGCAAAAGGTGCGCTCACGATGTCGGGTGTCGATAGGTCATGCGCCGGACCGATCCGGTTTTGGACCGCATTAATATCGTTTCGATTGTCACAAACCCCGGCTCGCGTTTCACACCGGCCAGGATCGAGCCGTCGGTGACCCCCGAGGCGGCAAAGATCACATCGTCGGTCACCATGTCATCGCGGGTGTAGACCCGGTTGAAATTGGTGATGCCTGC
>JBLIFE010000289.1:0-3368 GCA_047633515.1 Paracoccaceae bacterium
TGGCCGCGCCTTGGCAAAGACGAGGTCGCCCGCCGGCTTGCGGCGCGCATCGCGCAGGCGTTCGCATGACACCGCTGGTACGCTGTGTCTGGGAGCCGGGGGCCGATACCGCGCTGGGCTTGCCGGAGTATGAAACCGCGGGTGCGGCGGGGGCTGACCTGCGGGCCAATCTGACCGGTTCCATTCTAACCGAGGCAGAGCGGTCCGGCGGCATTGTTCTGGACCCGACGGCGCGGCGTCTGGTGCCGACGGGCTTGCGGATCGAGGTCCCGCCAGGGTTCGAGGCACAGGTGCGTGCGCGCTCCGGTTTGGCATTGCGGCACGGGCTGGCGGTGTTGAATGCGCCGGGCACGATCGATAGTGATTACCGCGGCCCGCTGGGTGTCATTTTGATAAACCACGGCACAGAGCCGGTTTTGATCCGTCATGGCGACAGGATTGCGCAAATGGTTGTCGTTCCGGTTGTGCAGGCGAAGTTTCAAGCGGCGCAAAGCCTGTCGGAGACGATGCGCGGCGCGGATGGATTTGGGTCAACCGGAGTAAGCTGATGATTTTGGTGTTTGGACTGGCCGGACTGCTTTGGGGCATCGGTCACATGATGAAACTGCCCAGCCGGGGGCGCTGGGCTCTCATCGCGCTTTTGATGGTGGCGGTGTTGCTGGCCCACACGGTTTTGCCCGACGGCAATCCGGTCAGGATGGCAACGGGCGGCTCGGCGCAGGTGTGGTTTTTCCTGCTGGGCAGTGCCGCAATTGTCATGGGCTATCGTGCGGTTCTGAAACGGCTCAAAGCTCGCATCACGCCGGTCAGTGATGCACCTGCGGATCGTCCGGCCAAATTCACGGAAACCGAGCTTGACCGTTATGCCCGCCACATTGTGCTGCGCGAAATTGGTGGCAGCGGTCAAAAGCGGCTGCGGGATGCGCGTGTGCTGGTGATCGGAGCGGGCGGGCTTGGTGCGCCGGCGCTGATGTATCTGGCCGGGGCGGGTGTCGGCACGATCGGTGTCATTGATGACGACCGGGTCGAAAACGCCAACTTGCAGCGACAAATCATTCACACCGACGCGATGATCGGCACGCCCAAGGTTTTTTCGGCTCAAGCCGCGATGACTGCGCTTAATCCGTTTGTGACCGTGCGTCCCTATCATCGCAAAGTGACGGCTGAAGTTGTGGATGATCTGTTTGCCGAGTATGATTTGATCCTTGACGGGACCGACAATTTTGAAACGCGGTATCTGATTAATGCGGCGGCGGTGCGGGCTGGTGTGCCGTTGGTTTCCGGCGCTTTGAGCCAGTGGGAGGGACAGCTGAGCGTGTTTGACCCTGCCAGTGGCGCGCCGTGTTACCGATGCCTGTTCCCCGAAGCACCGTCCAGCGGTCTGGCGCCGTCTTGTGCGCAGGCGGGGGTGTTAGGACCGCTGCCGGGGGTTGTTGGGGCCATGATGGCGGTCGAGGCGATAAAGGTGCTGACGGGGGCAGGGGTCACCTTGCGCGGCGAGATGCTGATTTACGACGCCCTTTATGGCGAGAGTCGCAAGATTGCGATTGCCCCGCGCGCAGGGTGTCCGGACTGTGGCGGCCAAGCGGGGCAGGCGCGGGCGGCCACCGCGTAAACGCCTGACAAAGGTCTTTTGAAGGAAGGCTGGCGTCGCAGTCGCGGTATGATTTCCGGCGCGCAGGTACAGCGTGCCCGGGGCGACGGTCTGCTTGAGGATCCAAATCACTCGTTAAAAACGATCGCACTGGCAACCGGACCTGCGGAGCCCTAGGTATAACCCAAGCCATTTGGAGTTTGCCAGACGATGTCCGACCTTTCCCCGACCAACCCGCTTTTGCAAAAATGGACCGGCCCGTTCGAGTTGCCGCCCTTTGCCGCGATCACCGACGATCACTTCGAGCCGGCGTTTGACACCGCAATCAGCACCGCTCGTGCGGAAGTCGCCGCGATCGCGCAGAACCCGCAAGCCCCCGATTTTGCCAACACGATCGAGGCGCTTGAAAAATCGGGTCAGGACCTCGGGCAGGTTCTGTCGGTTTTCTACACCTTGTCGGGTACCGACAGCACCCCCGCCCGCGAGGCTCTGAGCCGGATTTTTGCGCCAAAGCTTGCGGCCTATTCCTCGGATATCATGCTGGACGAGGGCCTGTTTGCCCGCGTGCGCACCCTTTGGGAGGCGCGCGAGAGCCTTGATCTGTTGCCCGAACAGGCGCGCGTTCTGGAGTTGAACCACCGTAATTTCATCCGCGCCGGTGCCGCACTGGATGACGCAGGGCGCACGCGCCTGCGGGCAATCAACGGCACGCTGGCCGAACTGGGCACGGCGTTCGGGCAAAACCTGCTGGCAGACGAGCGGGCGTGGTTTATGGCCCTGTCGCAGGGCGACCTTGAGGGGTTGCCGCAATTTGTCATCGATAACGCCCGCTCTGCGGCGCAGGATATGGGCCGCGAGGGCCATGTCGTGACCTTGTCACGATCCTTGATCGTGCCGTTTTTACAATTTTCTTCGCGCCGCGATCTGCGCCGGAAGGCTTACGAGGCGTGGGGCGCACGCGGTGCCAATGGTGCGGAGACCGACAACCGTGGGTTGACGGGGCAGATGCTTGCGTTGCGTCACGAGCGTGCGGGATTGTTGGGTTATGACAATTTTGCGGCCTATAAGCTGGAAACCGAAATGGCCAAAACACCCGGTGCGGTGCGCGAGTTGTTAATGGCTGTCTGGGCTCCGGCCAAAGCGCGCGCGGACGGCGATGCCAAAGTGCTGGAGCAGATGCTTGTGGCTGACGGACAAGCGGCCCCGCTAGAGCCGTGGGACTGGCGGTTTTACGCCGAAAAGCGGCGTAAGGCCGAGCATGACCTCGATGAGGCCGAGGTGAAGCCGTACTTTCAACTCGACCGGATGATCGAGGCGGCTTTCGACTGTGCGACCCGTCTGTTCGGGCTGGAGTTCGCTGCAATCGAGGCCGAGGGCTATCACCCGGATGTGCGCCTGTGGGAAGTGACCCGTGACGGCAAACATGTGGCGGTATTCATGGGCGATTATTTCGCCCGCGCCAACAAACGCTCGGGCGCGTGGTGTTCGGCGCTGCGCAGCCAGCAAAAGTTGATTGGCGATATCCGCCCCCACGTGATGAATGTGTGTAACTTTGCCAAGCCGCCAAAAGGTCGGGCGGCGTTGTTGTCTTATGACGATGCGCGCACGCTGTTTCACGAATTCGGTCATGCCTTGCACCAGATGCTATCGGATGTGACGTTCGAGATGATCTCGGGCACCTCTGTGCCGCGTGACTTTGTTGAACTGCCCAGCCAGCTTTACGAACATTGGCTCGAGGTGCCCGAGGTGCTTGAGAAATTTGCCACCCATGCGG
>JBLIFE010000290.1:0-3337 GCA_047633515.1 Paracoccaceae bacterium
TCGCGGTTTCGCGCACCAGATCGGGCGGGGTCGAGCCGTCTTCGGTGCCCGCAATCGCAAGCGTCGGCAGGCGCAGACCCGAGGTGGTGGTAAAGAAATCGGTGCCCGAAATCGCCGCCGAGCACCCCATATAGCCCTCATCAGGGGTGTTCACCAGCATCGCCCGCCACAAGGCGATTTCCGGTTTTGTACAAAATGCCGTGGAAAACCAGCGCGTTATTATGGAATCGGCCAACGCCTCAACCCCGCCGGCGCGCACCGCCGCGATACGCTCGTCCCACAGGGCAGGATAGGCGATTTTTGCGGCTGTGTTCGACAGCACCATCGCGCGGATCTGGTCCATCCGCTTGACCGCCAGCCCCTGTGCGATCATCCCACCAATCGAAAGGCCGACAAAAACACAGTCGCGCACATTCAGATAATCAAGCAATTGTTCGGCGTCATGCACCAGAGCCCCCATGGAATAGGGTGCCTTTGGGCACGATGACAAACCATGACCGCGTTTGTCATAACGGATAATCCGCAAGGTTTTCGGCAGGCGTTCAACCACATCGTCCCAAACCCGCAGGTCGGTGCCCAGCGAGTTCCCAAAAACAACCGGAGCACCATTCGGGTCGCCATCTTCGCGGTAGTGCAGCCCGATCTCGTTAAAGACAGCAAGTTTCATCTGGCGATTCCTTTAATTTAACGGGCCACACCGGCACCTGCATCAGCTGGCCGTGCCATAACGTGACAAAGCATCGGCGAACATTGGCGCATCCACATTTCCACCTGAGGCCACGGCAATCACCGCATCGCCTTCGATCCGGTCGCCGTGAAACAGGGCGGCGGCCAGTGCAACGGCCCCCCCGGGCTCAAGCACCAGTTTCAGGCGGGAAAATGCCATTGCCATCGTCCTCAGACATTCCTCATCCGACACGACAAGACCGGATTTGCACAAACGTTTCAGGATCGGAAAGGTCAGATCACCGGCTTGTGGGGTGACAATTGCGTCACAGATCGATCCGGTTGTGCGGGCATTGCGCTCGATCCTGCCGGACACGAGCGAGCGGGCCACATCGTCAAACCCTTCGGGTTCTACCGGACGCACACGCAGCCCCGGTGCAATGTCTTCACACGCCAGCGCGATGCCTGCGGTCAGCCCGCCACCACCGCAGCACACCAGAACGTCAGCTTCGGTTACGCCCTCTTGGGCGGCCTGCTGCGCAATCTCCAGACCGGTGGTGCCTTGACCGGCGATGACCTGTGGGTCGTCAAAGGGTTTCACCAGCACAAGTTTTTGCTCATGCGCCAATCGTGCGCCAATCTCGTCCCTGTCCTCGGTGGCGCGATCGTACAAAACCACTGTCGCCCCCAGCGCGCGGGTGTTGCCGATTTTCGAGGTCGGCGCATCGGCGGGCATGATGATGGTGGCTGCAAACCCCCTGCTGCGTGCCGCAAGCGCCACGCCCTGTGCGTGATTGCCCGAGGAATAGGCGATAACGCCGATGGTTGTTTCCGGCAGGGCCGTGATCGCCGACCACGCGCCGCGAAACTTGAAGCTGCCGGTGTGCTGAAGCGCCTCTGCTTTGACAAACACGCGTCGTCCTGCAACCTCATCGAGAAACGGCGAGGACAAAAGCGGGGTTTGGCGGGCATGCCCCGACAGGCGCGTTTGAGCAGCGCGGATCATTTCGATGTTCATGCAACAGCTTTCAAAAATGCGCGAATGACGGTGACGGCCTCTGGCTCGTCCAGAAACGGGATATGGGCACGGTCGGGAACTTCGGCAAAGATCATATCAGGGCGGCGCCGCTGCATCTCGGCCACTGTTTGTGGCGTCAAAAGGTCGGAATTGGCCCCGCGGATCAACGCCACGGGCAGGCCATCCAGCGCATCGAAAGCTGGCCAAAGATCGGGCATCTCTCCTTCGAACGCGGCCAGAAAGGCATCCCGAAGGGCGGGATCATAGGTTATCTGCATCCCTTTGTCTGTCAGGGCGTAATGCTTTTTGGCCTCTTCCATCCAGCGTGTATCGGGGATGTTCTCAAAGCCCGGGGCGTTGTCACGCAGGGCCGCGGCGAGGGCTTTGAACCCTGTGACAGACGGGCTGCGCCCGACATAGTCGAATATCCGCTCAAGGCCCGCGCGGGCAATTTCGGGGCCGATATCGTTCATACACAATCCGCTGATGCGATCCTTGGCCAGTGCGGCCAGAATTATGCCGATCAACCCGCCGCGCGATGTGCCCAGAACCGGCGCACGCTGCAAGCCGAGGTGGTCAAGCAACTCGATCGCGTCGCGGGCTTCTATCGGTACGGTATAGGTCGCGGCACCCGTCCATTGCGAGGCCCCGCGCCCGCGGTAATCCATGCAAATCATCCTCACGTCTGGCAGGTGCGGGGCCAGATAATCGAAATCTGCTACCGTGCGGGTTAACCCTGCAAGGCACAGCAGGGGCGGTCCCTTTTGCGCACCAGTGTCGCGATAGGCGATCTGTGCGCCGTCAGATGCGGTGAAAAAGTCCATCAGAGCGCTCCTGCGAGGGTCGGAATTGTTGTCAGATCGCTCAGAATATGCGCGGGCGTCCACGGGAGCCGGTCGACGGGATCGCCGCCACGATTGACCCAAGCGGTTGTGAAACCGTACCCTGTGGCGGCGGCGGCATCCCACCCGTTCGAGGACACAAACAACACCTGATCGGGGGCGCATCCGAACCGCGCCCCGACAAGATCATAGACCCGGGGGGCGGGTTTGAAGATCCCGACGGCTTCGACACTCAGCACATCGTCCAGTAACTCGGTCAGGCCCGCAGAGGTCACCGCCCCGTCCAGCATCTCGGGCGAGCCGTTCGACAGGATCGCTGTCTTGAAACCGGCCGATTGCAGCGTGGCGAGCATGTGTGGCACTTCGGGATAGGCCGACAGCGCCCAATACAGCGACAGCAGGCGTTCGCGCAGGTCTGCATCGTTGCTCAGCCCTGTGGCCTCCAGTGCGAAATCAAGGCCGTTCTGTGTGACCTCCCAAAAATCGGTATGCGCACCTGTGACGGCCCGAAGCCACGAATACTGGAGCTGTTTCAGCCGCCAGACCTCTGCCAGTTTTGGCCAGACGGCGGCAAAGGCGCCGCGCCCGGGCTCGGCGGCGGCCTCGCGGGCGGCGGCGGCCACGTCAAACAAGGTGCCGTAGGCGTCAAAGACAACAGTCGTGATCTTGGTCATGATGGCTCCCCGGTCTGCACGGCGTCGGGCGACCGCGCGATGATGCGAAAGTTGCACAGCGTTGACGCGATGACCATTGGAAAAACCCGAACGCAGTGCGCAAAATACACAGCGTGTTGCACTCTGCCTCAACGCCA
>JBLIFE010000291.1:0-3270 GCA_047633515.1 Paracoccaceae bacterium
GCCGGGTGTTTTCGCTGGGCGCTGATGGGTGCAATATGGCGCGCGGCTTCATGTTTGCCATCGGCTGCATTCAGGCGCAGGCATGCCATACAGGCAAATGCCCGACAGGTGTCACAACGCAGGACCCCGGCCGCTATAAAGCCTTGGTGGTCGACGATAAGTACATGCGCGTGGCCCGGTTTCACGGCCACACGATGCATTCGTTGAAAGAGGCGGTTGAAGCCAGCGGTTTGCAGCATCCGCGCGATCTGACACCGCACCATCTGATGATCCGTGTCAACAGTCGCGAAGTCCGTTCGGCCGCCAGCCAATTTCTATGGATAAAACCGAATGCGCTGATAGAGGGCGATGTCTCCCACCCGGCCTTTGCGAAATACTGGCACGGCGCGCAGGCAGATCAGTTTGGCTTTGTCACCACCTGAAGGCCACAAGGCGGGGGGGCTGTCTGTGCCCCCCCCTTGCCCTGAAGGGCAATTCCCCCTGCGGATAGTTCGGCCAAAAAGACGGCGCGAGGGTCCGGTTTGAACGCAAAAAGCCCCGCCGGTTTTGGCGGGGCTTTTTTGGGTTTGCCTTGGTGAAACGATTAGCCCGCCAACAGGTTTGGCACAATCGTGACTACACCGGGGAAGAGGTAGAGCAACAGCAAAGCCCCGACCTGGATCAAAACGAAGGGGATGACCCCGCGGTAGATATGGCCGGTTGTCACCGATTTCGGGGCCACACCGCGCAGATAGAACAACGCAAAGCCGAAGGGCGGCGTCAGGAACGAGGTCTGCAAGTTGACCGTGATCATGATCGTCACCCAACTGGGATCGAAGGTGCCGCCATAGATGACCGGGCCCACAATTGGGACAACGATGTAGATGATTTCCAGAAAGTCGAGCACAAAGCCCAGAATGAACAACACCAGCATCACGATCAAAAAGACTGTCAGCTCGTTGTCAAAGCTACGCAGGAAGCTTTGGATGTAATGCTCGCCACCAAAGGAAATCAGTACCAGGTTCAGGATCTGACTGCCGATCAGGATGGCGAACACCATCGAGGTTACTTTGGCGGTTTCGCGGACAACCGGAGTTAAAACCCTGTTTTTCCACAAGACCCAACATGAAAAGAGCAAGCCGAAGATTGCAAAGGAATAGGTGGCTTGCGCGGCCGCCCAAGCAATCCATTGCTCTGCCGTTGTGATGCCAACACCGACGCGCAGGTCAAAGTTGATACCGATCAAGATCATAATCACGATGGCAAAGGCCGTCATGATGATCATACGTCCGGATTTTCCCTGATCCCCCAGCTTGCGATAGGCCGCAAGCAAGATCGCCCCCCCCGCCCCAAGTGCCGCAGCCGGGGTTGGGTTGGTGATGCCACCAAGGATCGAGCCGAGCACGGCAATGATCAGCACCAGCGGTGGAAAGACCACGCGGATCAGATCATTCCGCGCCAGCATTCCGACCGCGTGTTTGCAGCCATAAATCGCCAGCGCGAAGGGAATTGCCAAGAAGGCAACCGTGGTTCCGGGCGAGGCATTCGGAGCGATCAAAACGATATCCGAGAGCAACCCCAATGCGACGCCGCCCAGGCCGATCCATAGCGGGCGCGGGTCCATCGAGGGCGCTACGCCACGTGCGGTTGTCATCATCAAAGCCAGCAGCAACATGATGACGCTGACACCCGTGCCAATTGGGGCACGCGACGCAAGCTTGCTTGCTTGTGCCTGCACCAGCTCGTCTTCGGTCAGTGCGACCGATTTGGTCACGCCACCAGCAGCTTCGATTTCCACTTGTTGTGCGACCGCCAGATCCCATTTGTCCTGACCGTGCAATTCGATCATCGCGGCTTTGCATTGATCGTTTACCCGGGTCCGCAGCTCTGCGGTTTGACCCGCATCAGAGAAGCTGTCGACCGTCAGATCCTGATTGCCGATCAGCCCAATTTGCATCGCCAGCATCAAGCCGCCTATCAAAGCAACTGGCACGCCCAAAAACCAAAGGGTCGCTTCGCCACGGGTCACGACTTCACCGCGCTTGCCAGCATCGATCCGCACGGCAGGCGCTAAGGACGGGTTCAACAGCGCAAATCCAAAGGCGTAGCTGGCGTAAAGCACAGCCAGCATAATACCTGGCAGGATCGCCGCCTGAAACAACGTCCCGACCGAGACGACCGCCGCCGACCCAAGATACGTCAGCGCATCAGAACAGCCCGCCGCTTGAGCGCGAACTTCTTGGCCAGCGGCGTAAAGATCGCCCGCCATCGTCCCCAAAAGAACGATCACGATAGAGGGCGGGATGATTTGACCCAAGGTCCCCGATGCCGCAATCACACCTGTTGCCAGTTGCGGGCTATAGCCTGCGCGCAGCATTGTGGGCAATGATAGCAGGCCCATGGTAACAACCGTCGCCCCAACGATACCGGTCGAGGCGGCCAGAAAAGCGCCCACAACCACAACCGCCACAGCCAGACCACCCGGCAAGGGGCCAAACACCCGTGCCATCGTTGTCAGCAGATCATTGGCGATTTTAGAGCGTTCCAAAACGATGCCCATCATCACGAACATCAACACGGCCAGCAGCGTCTCGATCGACGCGCCGGCAATGACCCGTTCGTTCATCCGGTTCACGATGAAGGACAGATTGCGATCCAGCGCAAATTCCCAGCCTTGCGGGAACAGATGTTGTGGCACCAAGGGCAAATCCGGGTAGCGGAAATGCGTGATGTCGATCTGATGCACGCCCGCCGCCGCCAATGCCTTATATTCGGCAGCCGAAGTATCAAGTGCTTGATGGATCAAGATGCCGGAGCTGTCCAACGCGGCAATGATACCAAACGAAATAATACCGGCCCCACCAATGGCAAATGCCACCGGAAAGCCAGAGATGATGCCCGAGAACAGGCACAGAAACACAATAATGAGGCCGACCTCAATCCCGTCTAATCCGAAAAGCATGCGCGTTTCCGTCCTTTAATGTGTGCCAGTAGAGGACGCGTCCTCCAGGCTATCGAGGTCAAGATACTTGCCGTCATGGTCCTCGCCTTCCTTCCATTCCAGATAGGAGCGGTAGAAAAAGGCAATCGCATGCACAAAAACGAGGGCGGTGAAGCTGAGCATCAAGATTTTGAACAGGTAATAAGCGTCAAAACCGTTGGGTGAAAAGCTGATGGTCTCGACATTCCATTTCAACACCTTCGCCTTGCGCAAGATCTGCTCGATCGAGTCGGAAGCCGAGACTTTCGGTGTCAGCAGGTGACGCCACATAAAGTACCAGGCGAACATCC
>JBLIFE010000292.1:0-3219 GCA_047633515.1 Paracoccaceae bacterium
ACAATATATGTGATCGTCCAAGTGGATTGTCAACTCTTTAGAATCGTTCTAAGTCTGTTAGGTGACAGCCTCCAGACGTTCTTTCGACATCTCGCCGGGAACGATTGTTACCGGAATCGGCAGGTCACCGGCCTGTTTGGTGATCGCACTTACCAAAGGCCCGGGGCCGGACTTTTCATTGCTCGCCCCCAACACAAGAACGCCGATTTCTGTATCTTCCTTGATTTGCGAGAAGATTTCGGGCACCGCGTCGCCTTCGCGGATTACCAACTCTGGCTCGATGCCCTGTTTGTCGCGCATCCATTTGGCAAAGACCTCGAAATGGGCCTCGATGCGCTCGCGCGTCTCGGCACGCATCACATCCCCGACCCCGATCCAGTGCTGGAACTCGTCAGGTGGAATAATCGAAATAATCGTGACCCCGCCGCCTGTGTTGGCGGCGCGCATCGCAGCAAAGCGCATTGCATTCAGACATTCGCGCGTATCGTCCAAAACGACCATAAACTTGCGCATACCGGATCTCCCTCAGTGAGGCCAACAGTATTGACTGCGCAATTGGCGGCTGGCAATGACTTTGTCACGCCAACTGCTGTGTTCGTGCTCCGGCCCTGTTCAGAGCGGTTTTGCCCCGACCATACCAACAATGTCGTAGGTCTGTGCCAGAATTGGGCTGGCGATTACGCGCGCCCGCTCGGCACCGCGCGCCAGAAGTTTGTCGATTTCCTCGGGTTCTTTCATCAGACGTGCCATTTCGGTGCTGATCGGAGCCAGCTTGGCAACTGCCAGATCGGCGAGCAGCGGCTTGAACTGGCCGAATTGCTGGCCGGCGACCTCGGCAATAACGGCCTCGGGGGACTGGTCGTTGAGGGCGGCATAGATGTTGATCAGGTTGCGGGCATCGGGGCGCCCGTCCAGCCCTTCGAGGGTATCGGGAAGTGGTTCGGGGTCGGTCTTTGCCTTTCGGATCTTTTTGGCAATGGTATCCGCGTCATCGGTCATGTTGATGCGGCTGGCGTCGGAGGGATCACTTTTCGACATCTTCTTGGTGCCATCGCGCAACGACATGACACGGGTTGCGGCCCCTTCGATAACCGGTTCGGTGATCGGAAAGAAATCCACCCCGAAATCATTGTTGAACTTTGCACCGATGTCGCGCGTCAACTCGAGATGCTGCTTCTGGTCGTCGCCGACGGGCACGTGGGTTGCGTGGTACACCAGAATATCGGCGGCCATCAACGCAGGATAGGCCAAAAGCCCGAGCGAGGCGTTTTCGGAATTTTTGCCGGCCTTGTCCTTCCACTGCGTCATCCGGTGCATCCAGCCCATGCGCGCAACACAGTTGAATATCCACGCAAGCTGCGCGTGTTCGGGAACCTGACTTTGATTGAACAGAATGGACCGCTCCGGATCAATGCCCGCGGCAATGAATCCTGCGGCCAGCTCGCGCGTGTTTCGCCGAAGTTCTATTGGGTCCTGCCAGACGGTGATGGCATGCAGGTCAACCATGCAATACACGGTTTCAAAGCTGCCTTCGTCTTGCATGTCGACAAAGCGTTTCATCGCACCGAGGTAGTTTCCAAGCGTCAAACCACCCGAAGGCTGGATGCCTGAAAAAACGCGTTTCGTAAATTTGCTCGTTGGTTTATCTGCAGGGGCGTCTTGCATGTGGCACTCCATCTGGATTTCCGGCTGCGGCTCGCTTATCGCTGTGGCAGCTTGCCGTCAACCAAAGGTGCCGCCCATGTCGTTCGATCCCGATGCTTCCCCGTTCAACGCGTTGCCGCGCGTTGTGATCCTTCTTGCGCTTGCGATTGCGGGGGGCGAGCTTGTGTTCTGGGCGGCAGGTGTCGGGCTGGCCCAAGGGGTCAGCAGCCAAGGCGACGCGTTGCGCGGATATGCATTGCAGAACTATGCATTCTTTCCGCAGGCCGTCGAGTGGATGTGGTTGAACGAGACGCTGCGCGCCGATTTCGTGATCCGGTTTGTGACCTATCCGTTTGTGCACATGAACTTCACGCAGGCGCTTTTCGTGGTGGTCTTTGTGCTGGCGCTTGGAAAAATGGTCGGAGAGGTCTTTTCGGGCATGGCTGTGGCGGTGCTGTTTTTCGGAGCGGCAATCATGGGGGCCTTGGCCTATACGTTTTTGGTGAGCGATCCGCGCCCGTTGATTGGTGGCTTTCCGGGGGCTTACGGGTTGATCGGGGGGTACACCTTCATCTTATGGATGGGCTACGGTGCGGTCGGTGCGAACAAGTTTCAGGCCTTCCGGCTTATCGGGTTTCTGTTGGGGATCCAGCTGCTATTCGGGATGCTGTTTGGCAGCAACAACGACTGGATTGCCGATTTTGCGGGATTTTTGACAGGGTTTTGCCTGTCGGTGATCGTCAGCCCGGGGGGCTTTGGCCGGATGATGCGTAAACTGCGTGGCCGTGCGGGCGCCTAACCCCGGGTCATCAAGTCCGCCCCGAAAGCCCGCTCCGAAAGCCCGCGTTGAAAGTCCGACTTGTCAGGCGGGATTTCGTCTCAGCGATTGGCGTAATTCGCGCAGATTGACAGCCCCCAAAGCCTGAGCCGCAATGAAATAAGTGACCATTCCTGTGGTGACCAACACCAGCAACGCCCCGTACCGCAGGCCAGGTGTTTGAAAACTGTCACCCAGCAGCGATTTGGTGGCCAACAACACTCCGCCCATGATCACGGCTGCGATGAACACCCGCACACTGCGTTTGCGCAAGCGTGCGTCTGTGCGCGCCGCGTCGCCCATCTGTCGTGAGCCGTGCCATAACAAGGCGACCATTGCCCACCCTGCCAGCGTGGTTGCCAGCGCCGCTGCAGCAAACCCGATCACGGGAGCCAGAAAAATCGCTATGGCGGCGTTCACGGCCATCGCCACCAACGCAAAACGAAACGGGCGGCGGGTGTCGTGGCGCGCAAAATAAAGCGGTTGCAGGACCTTTTGCAGCACGAACGCCGGCAGCCCGGCGCCGTAGATCGCGGTCACCAGCGCCGTGGCCTGTGCGGCCTGCGCGTCAAACAACCCGCGTTGATACAGCACCGATACGATCGGAAACGGCACTGTCATCAAGGCGATGGACGCAGGCACGGTCAGCAACAAGGCGAATTCGGTTGCGCGGTTGAACCCGTCTTGTCCGCCGCGTGTGTCTCCGGCCTCGAGCTTGCGCGACAGATCCGGCAGCAGAACCACACCGATGGCAATCG
>JBLIFE010000293.1:0-3126 GCA_047633515.1 Paracoccaceae bacterium
TATAACGTCGTCATCGAGCACGCCAGCGGCGGAAAAGACGACGACAGCGTCGTGGGCAACGATATCCGCAACAAACTGTACGGGCGTGACGGCCATGACATGCTGTGGGGTGGCTCGGGCGATGACGACCTTGTTGGCGGGCGCGGCAACGACACGATGCACGGCGGCGACGACGCCGACCTGCTCAAGGGTGGCAACGGACGCGACATCATGAACGGCAATGCAGGCGATGACACATTGCGCGGCGGCAACGGCAAAGACACACTGGATGGCGGAACCGGCACGGACAGCCTGTTCGGGAACAAGGGCGTAGATACTTTTTTGTTCGTCAGTGGGTACGGCACAGACACCGTGATGGATTTCGAAGACGACAAGGACCGGATCCTGTTCGATATCGAGGGGCTGACGACACGGTCGCTGATCCGCAAGGTCGCGGTTCAGGACGGAGACGATGTCGTGTACGATTTCGGAGAGGGTGACATCTTGCGCGTTATCAATATCACGGTGGCCGCCATGGAAAACGATATCAATACCTTCGACAGCCTGGCGATTGCGTGACGGCACGCCACAGGATTTGCATAGCCGACCTGCGCTGGCACAAATGGACAAGCCGCTCTCGCAGGCCTAGCGTGGCGAAATGACCTTTTTTCCCAATGCCCCCGCCCCGCAGCGGCGCTTTCTAAAGCGCACCAGCCCACCGCATTTGATGACACTGGTGCTTTTGGCGGGTGTGGCGGCACTGTCGATGAACATCTTTCTGCCGTCGCTGCCCTCGATGGCGGTGCACTTCGATACCGAGCCGTGGCTGGTGGCTCTGGCCGTGCCTGTCTACCTCGGGGTAAATGCCGTGCTGCAGCTTTTTATCGGGCCGATTTCAGACCGCTACGGCCGCCGCCCCGTGCTGTTGTGGTCAATCCTTGTTTTCCTGTTGGCAACTCTGGGAACATTGGCCGCCACAAGCATCGAGGTCTTTCTGATCTTTCGCATGGGACAGGCGACAATCGTTGCGGGGCTGGTGCTTAGCCGCGCGGTTGTGCGCGATATGGTCGGGCCGGACGAGGCCGCCTCGATGATCGGCTACGTGACGATGGGCATGGCGTTGGTTCCGATGGTCGGGCCGATGGTCGGGGGTGTGCTGGGTCAGGCCTTCGGATGGCAGGCCAACTTCTGGCTGTTGTTCGGTGCGGGGCTGTTGATCTTCTGGCTGGTCTGGGCCGATCTGGGAGAGACCGCAACCGCCACCTCGAACAGTTTCGCCGAACAAGTGCGGGGCTACCCCGAGCTTTTGACCTCGCCACGGTTCTGGGGCTATTGCACGGCGTCCGCGCTGGCGTCGGGGGCATTTTTCGCCTTCCTTGGGGGCGCACCATTTGTGGCAACCGACACATTCCACTTAAGCCCGACCGTCATGGGGGCTTATTTCGGATTTCCAGCCATGGGATATGCTGTGGGCAACTTTATCTCGGGGCGGTACTCGTCGCGGGTCGGGCTGAACCGGATGGTGCTGACGGGGACGTTGATCACCTGTTTCGGACTTTCGACATTGATCATTCTTTACCTGACAATCACCCTTCAAACCACTGTATTTTTTGCATTTTTCATATGTATCGGCCTTGGGAACGGGCTGGCCATCCCGAATGCGATGGCGGGAATGTTGTCGGTCCGTCCGCACCTTGCGGGAACGGCAAGCGGGCTGGGCGGGGCGATCATGATCGGCGGAGGTGCCGCGCTTTCCGCGCTTGCCGGCAGTTTGCTGACACCGGGCTCGGGGCCGATGCCGTTGTTGATCCTGATGCTTTTGACGTCCTTTGCGTCGGTTATCGCGGTGCTGCTTGTCATTGCCCGCGCACGAAAGATCGCGCTCTGCTAAACGCGTCCGCTAGACGGGTTTGCAACATCTTGCTAAGAAGATCGCAAAGTTGCAAAGGCAGGGCGTATGGCGATTCAGAAACTTTATGCCGGGGCTAAATTGCGAGAAGTGCGGCTGCGGCTTGGGCTGACCCAAAAAATCTTTGCGGCCAAACTTGGCGTGTCCCTGCCCTATCTCAATCAGATGGAGAACAACAACAGGCCGGTATCGACCGGAGTTGTTCTGGGATTGGCACAGGAATTCGGCTTTGACGTCACCGAGTTGAGCACGGGCGACACCGAACGGCTTGTGACCGATATGCGCGAAGCACTGGCCGATCCTGTTTTTTCGGATGCTCCACCGCTAGCCGATCTCAGGCTGGCCGCCTCGAATGCGCCGGCTCTTGCGCGGGCGTTTCTTGAACTGCACCGCGCGTACCGGCAAACCCACGAAAGACTCGCCTCGCTGGACGAGGCATTGGGTACTCAAAGCGGGCCCAGCCCTGCCTCGCCGTGGGACGAAGTGCGTGACTTCTTCCACTATTGCGACAATTATCTGGATGCGGTCGACCGCGCAGCCGAGCAGATCGGCCAATCAGGAGACCCCGTCACGGCCGCGAGGCAAATGCTTGATGACCGCGGCATCAAGGTCGAAACCCGCGAGGATGTCGCGTTGCGCAAGTTCGATAAAAAAGCCGGTATCCTTGTCCTGTCGACCCACGCCCCGCGCAGCACGCAACGCTTCCAGATACTGCATCAACTGGCATTTCTGACGCAAAATGACCTGTTGGAAGCGACACTGGATCACGCCCGCTTTCACTCAAGCGAAGCTCGCGCGATCGCCAAAATAGGATTGTCCAACTATTTTGCCGGGGCCGCCCTGATGCCGTACCGCAAGTTTCTGGCGGCGGCGCAAAAGACCCGTCATGACATCGAAGCGCTCGCCTCGATGTTCGGGGCGTCAATCGAGCAGGTCGCCCACCGGCTATCCACCCTGCAACGCCCCGGTGCCAAAGGCGTGCCGTTCTTTTTCGTGCGTGTCGATCAGGCCGGCACCATCACCAAACGTCACTCTGCGACGCGCCTGCAATTTGCCCGCTTTGGCGGCGCATGCCCGCTGTGGAATGTTCACAGGGCCTTTGAGACGCCGCGCAACTTCCTGAGGCAACTGGCAGAAACCCCCGACGGGGTGCGCTATGTCTCGTTGGCCCGCGATGTTTCCAAACCAGGCGGCACGTGGGGCGCACCGATGCGCCGCTATGCCATTGCCCTTGGCTG
>JBLIFE010000294.1:0-3121 GCA_047633515.1 Paracoccaceae bacterium
CGCTTTGGCGAACAGGGCCGCATCGTTGTGAACAGGGGTGGCGAGCAGGAAACGGGCAATGCGCCATGCAAGCGTGGCCTTGCCGACGCCCTTTGGTCCCGTAATCAACCACGCGTGATGCAGCCGATTCTGCGCGATGGCTTGCAAAAAGTCCGCCTCGGCTGCGCTGTGGCCGAACAGGTGTTCGGTGTGGCGCGGGTGGGGCGCCCCGTCGAGCCGGTCACTTTCGGGGATGTCGTCGGTCGGGGAGGGGACGGGTTTGCGCATCAGGCGTCCTGCGGGATCAGGGCCGCGATGTCGGCGGCGACCGTATCGGCGGGGCGGTTGCCGTCAATAACACGGCAGCGACCGGGCGCCGATAGCGCAAGGTCAAGGAAACCCTGGCGTAAGGTACTTTGAAAGGCGATGCCGAACTCCTCGAAGCGGTCCTCGCCGCTTTGTCGCGCAAGACCACGGGTCAGGGCGGCGTGGGGGTCCATGTCGATGACAAAGGTCAGGTCCGCCTCGATCCCGATCATTTGGGCGTGAAGCAGATCGACCGTGGCCCGCAGATCGCCGCGTGTGGCGCCCTGATAAACGCGCGTGCTGTCGGCGAACCTGTCGCTGATCACGATTGTGCCGGCCTTTAGGGCGGGGCGGATGGTGCGTTCAAGATGGTCGCGCCGTGCGGCGGTAAACAACAAGATCTCTGTCTTGGCTGACCACCGGTTTGGTGCGCCCTCGACCAGCAGGCGGCGGATTTCCTCTGCGCCGTCCGACCCGCCCGGTTCGCGCGTTAACACTACGCTGTGTCCCGCGTCGCGCAAGGTGCCGGCCAGATGGCGCGCCTGGGTCGATTTGCCCGACCCGTCGATGCCTTCGAATGTGATGAACATTGCGGGGCCTGCTGCGTCAGTTGGCCGTCGCGTCGGCATCAGCATCAGCCTCGGCGTCGCGCATCAGAACACGGGTCGCGGTGCGCAGATGGGCCACAAAACCGCCCTTTGGCACGTCACGCTCTGCCACCAGAGGAAGCTCGACCGGTGCCATACCGTCAAGGCTTACCAACAGCTTGCCGATAACCTCGCCCTTCTTGATCGGGGCGATGAGGGGCGAATTGTAGCTGATTTCGCCTTCGACCTCACCGCGCACCAACGCAGGAACCAGCAGTTCAAAGTCTTTTGACGCCACAAGGCCCACGCGCTCTTGTGCGCCGATCCAGACCGGCACATCGGTCAGCCGCGTCCCTTCGGTCACGATTGTCTTGCGGATGAATTGGCGAAAGGCCCAATTGACGATCCGCTCTGCCTCTTCGGCGCGTTCGGTGTCGGTGTTTAGACCGGTGATCACGAAAACCACCCGCCGGTCGCCCTGTACCGCAGACCCGACAAGCCCGAAGCCTGCCTCGGACGTGTGGCCGGTTTTCAGGCCGTCCGCGCCGATGCCAAGCTTCAACAACGGGTTGCGATTGCCGTGGTTGGTCGGCACCCGACCGTCATAAGCATAGGACGTGAGGCCGAAAAAGCCGTAGTATTCCGGAAAATCCGAGATCAACCGCCGGGCAAGCACGCCAAGATCCTGCATGCTCATCCGTTGGTTCGGATCTGGCCAGCCACTGGAATTGGAGAATGTGGAGTTGGTCATGCCAAGAGAGAGTGCGCGCTCGTTCATCGTGCGCGCAAACGCTTCTTCGGTGCCGGCAAGGCCTTCGGCCACGACCACGCACGCATCATTACCCGATTGCACGATGATGCCCTTGATCAACTCCTCGACGCTCGGGCGGTCGGCCTCGGTCAGGAACATCGACGAGCCGCCCATTGCGTGGGCGCGTGCGGAAACATTGAACTTTGTGTCCATCGTGACCCGTCCGTCGCGCAGAGCCTCGAACAGCATGTTGAGGGTCATCAGTTTGGACATCGACGCGGGCGGTAATGGCATTTCGGCATTCTTGGCCATCAACAACGTGCCGGTTGTTTCATCGAAAACATAAGCGGCTGTTGCCCGCGTCTCGAATGCCGCAACGGCAGGCAGGGCAAGCAGGACGGCAAGCAGCGCCAAACAGAATGATCTAAGGGTTCGCAACGTATCGCTCCCGTTTCTTTGGGTTAATCTCAAGCCAGAGGCAGGCATGACTAGTCTGTCACGAAATAGGCGTCGGCAAAACCTGCTTTGCGCACAGATTGCAATGTAGCCTCGCGTCCGCCTGTTTCTGGGTCAGCGGCCACGAGAACGCGCCAGAATGGCTTGTCTGATGCGTCATGTTCGCGGACTTCGGCATCAAGCCCGCGTTCAGTCATGGCTTGGGCGGCTCCGGTTGCATTCGTTTTGATATTGAAGATCCCGATCTGGACAAATAATTGTGGAGTGGTGCCGCTCGGAGCCGGGATTTGCGCAGGTTTTGCGGTGCGTGCGGGCGCCAGTGTGCCTGTTTCGATTGTGCCGGACGCTGCGTTTGTCCCTGTCTGTTTTGTGGGGGCAGAGGCCTCACTGCGGCGCAAGGCAATGACCGAGATTGTCGTCGGCTGCCCGGCAAGAATGCTCAAAGCCCGCGCCGCGTCCGATGACACCTGAAAGCGGGGGCCGGGGTTGTCGCGCTCCCGTTTGAACAAGGAACCGATGACGGATTTTCCGTTGTCCGTGTTGCGGATAATGACCTGCTCGGGCGTCAGGGCTTCGGGATGCGCAACCCAGACCCCGCCGAACGAGGGCGTGCCTGTCCAAAGCGCATCTTCACTGCTGGCAAAGACTTCCGGCGCCTCGATATCTGCGCTGATAGAGGGGAGGCGCGTCGATTGTGCCAGAGTGTCTTGCGGCGCTGCGACCGGGTCGGATTTGCCAAAAAGTCCCGCACCGTCATCTTGGCCACAGGCAGTCAGGAATAGTGTCGCCGCCATAAGCGCGGCGCACGTTCCGGGATACCGTTCAGCCCGCCCGGGTTCGACGCCGGTTCTGGCGGATGTAAAACTCATGCCCATATATTGCCCTTTGTGGCCCCCTTGGTTGGCCAAGGCTATGCTGTCTTCTGACTGGACGCTGCGTGCCGTTGGGAGTGTTGTCAGGAGCCTCGATAAAAGCTTATACGTCTAGCGAACCTGTGGAAAGGGTGATTGAATTGTTGGCCAAATTTCAGGTCGCTGGAAAG
>JBLIFE010000295.1:0-3117 GCA_047633515.1 Paracoccaceae bacterium
CGCGTGACGTTGTCTGATGGCTCTGATCTGATGATTGACCTTGCTGAAACCACGTCCCTGAATGACGGTGATGCGCTTTTGACAGAGAGCGGCGAAAAAGTGGCTGTACGTGCTGCTGACGAAGCTGTGTTGCGCATATGTGGCGATGAACTTGTGCGTTTGGCTTGGCATATCGGCAACCGTCATACTCCCTGTCAGATTGCTACCGATCACCTGATTATACAAGATAATCCGGTGCTTGCAGAAATGCTGCGTGGTCTGGGTGCACAGATAACGGCCCTGACAGCCCCGTTTTCACCCGAAGGTGGCGCATATGGGCTGGGGCGCACAATGGGCCATTCCCATGACCACTGAGACGGGTCTGCTCAGTCTTGTGCAATGGCTGTCGCCTGCGTTTCCGCTTGGCAGTTTTGCCTATTCGAACGGGATGGAGACGGCTATCGCAAGCGGCGCGGTGCACGATGCGGCCTCGCTTGAACGCTGGCTGGTCGATATCGTGTATTACGGGGCGGGACGCAGCGATGCGATTTTGCTGCTGGAAGCGATGCGTGGGACGTCGGCCATAGAGGAAACAGCAGCCGCTTTGGCACCGAGCCGCGAAAGGTGGCTTGAGACCCTGGCGCAGGGCACAGCGTTTGTAACGACCGTTAATGCGTTGAACGATAGCAACTGGCCGCCTTGCGCGTTGCCTGTTGCGGTGGGGCGGGCAGCGACAGCGTTAGCGGTCGCACCGACGCGGGTTGTGGCACTTTATTTACATGCATTTGTGTCCAATCTGGTCTCTGTGGCGGTCCGGTTCGTGCCGTTGGGGCAAACCGATGGCCAGCGCGTGCTGGCGGCTTTGCATCCGGTCATCGAGACGCTTTCCGCTCGGGTCCAAACTGCAACACTTGACGATATTGCGAGTGCGACCTTCGGGGCGGATATGGCGGCGTTCGAGCATGAAACGCTGGATGTGCGCCTGTTTAAAACCTGACGAACTGTTGAAACGAGGTCCTGATATGCCGCTTGAAACATCTGTTGCGACGCCGCGCGCTATACGAGTCAAAACCGGTCCTTTGCGGCTTGGCATTGGCGGTCCGGTTGGTGCCGGCAAAACGACATTGACCGAAAAACTGTGCCGGGCGCTGTCACAGAAATATTCGGTCGCCGTGATAACAAATGATATTTTTACACGCGAGGATGCCGATTATCTTTTGCGTGTTCAGGCCCTGCCGGAAGAACGCATTCGCGGTGTCGAAACGGGGGGCTGTCCTCATACCGCCATCCGCGAAGATGCGTCTATCAATCTGGCGGCTGTTGCGGATCTGCGCGCGTCCATTCCGGATCTTGATATCATCCTGATCGAAAGTGGTGGGGATAACCTTGCTGCAACGTTCAGCCCAGAGCTTGCGGATCTGAGCATTTATATCATCGACACGGCCGCCGGACAGGACATTCCGCGCAAGAAAGGCCCGGGGGTTACGCGCTCGGACCTGTTGGTCATCAACAAGATCGATCTGGCGCCTTATGTCGGCGTTGATGTGGCGCTTTTAGAGAGTGATGCGCGCCGCGCGCGCGGTACCCGGCCGTTTGTCATGGCGTCATTGCGTAATGACAAAGGGGTGGCAGACATCGTTGCGTTTCTGGAACGCGATGGCGGTCTTGCATAAGCCCCCGCGCAGCTTTCAAAGCGCTGCGCGGGGTGGTTTTCATCGCACGAGACACTTTTAGAAAAACGCTTGCAAACCGGTTTGCGCCCGCCCGAGGATCAGGGCGTGCACATCGTGAGTGCCCTCATAGGTATTGACCGTTTCAAGGTTCACCATGTGGCGCATGATCTGGTAATCTTCCTGAATGCCGTTGCCGCCGTGCATATCGCGGGACATGCGCGCGATCTCGAGTGCCTTGCCACAATTATTACGTTTCATCAGGCTGATGGCTTCTGGGGCGGCGGTGTGCGCCTCTAACATACGGCCAAGCGCCAACGCGCCGTGCAGGCCAAGCGTGATTTCAGTCTGCATATCGGCCAGTTTCTTCTGGAAAAGCTGCGTCTGGGCCAAGGGTTTGTCGAATTGCTTGCGGTCAAGCCCGTAATTCAGTGCGGCATGCCAGCAGAATTCGGCGGCCCCCATCACGCCCCAGCTGATGCCGTAACGTGCCCGGTTCAAACATCCAAACGGCCCTTTAAGCCCCTGAACATTAGGCAAAAGCGCGTCTTCGCCAACCTCGACACCGTCCATCACGATCTCGCCGGTTGTCGACGCGCGCAACGACAGCTTGCCGCCGATCTTTGGTGCGCTCAGGCCTGTCATGCCTTTTTCAAGCACGAATCCCCGAATTTTGCCACCGTGGGCGTCCGACTTTGCCCAGACCACGAAAACATCTGCGAAAGGCGAATTTGAAATCCACATTTTTGCACCGGTGAGCTTGTAACCGGTGGGGGTCTTTTCGGCACGGGTCTTCATACCCGCAGGGTCGCTCCCTGCGTCCGGTTCGGTCAGGCCAAAACATCCGATCAAGGTGCCGGCGGCCAGACCGGGCAGGTATTTCTGCCGCTGCTCTTCGCTGCCGTAGGCGTGGATCGGATACATCACAAGGCTCGACTGCACCGACATCATCGACCGGTACCCGCTGTCCACGCGCTCTACCTCGCGCGCAACTAGACCGTAGGTTACATAGCCGGCACCAAGCCCGCCGTATTCCTCGGGGATGGTCAGGCCCAAAAGACCTGCGGCGCCCATGTCCTGAAAGATGCCCGGATCGGCGGTTTCCTCACGGAAGGCGTCGATAACTTTTGGCTGCAATTTGGACTGTGCGAATTCGGCGGCAGCATCGCGCAACATCCGCTCGTCCTCGGTCAGCTGCGCCTCGAGGCCAAGGGGATCTGTCCACACGAAAGGGGCCAGATCGGGACCGTCGTGCTTGGCAATGGGAGTGGTCAAGTTCATTTTCGGCTCTTTCGGGTAAATCCAGTGATCGTTATCTCCCTCCTACGCCTTTCGAGGCCCAGAGGCAATCAGACAGCCCGTGTCACGAGCCCGAAAACAGGGGGAAAACGGGCGACTGGCAGAAGCAAAAGGTCGCGGCACGCTTTTGGCACCGGAACAAGCAGCCGGTGCCGACGAATTTTGCGGT
>JBLIFE010000296.1:0-3091 GCA_047633515.1 Paracoccaceae bacterium
GGCAGCAGCGTCGCGGAATAGATCGACCCGACAAAGATCGCCAGACCAGCAAAAAGCGTGATGGTCCGGTTGTTCAACGTCCAGTTCAAAAGCCGCATGTAACGGCGCATGATCCAGCCGTCGGGGGCTTCTATGTGATCCGGTGTGCTGCGCAGGAAATAGGCTGCCATCATCGGCGTTATCAAACGCGCCACCAGCAGCGAAAACAGCACTGCCACCGCAACCGTCAGACCAAATTGCCGGAAATACTGCCCCGCAATGCCCGACATGAAACTGACAGGCGCAAATACGGCCACAATTGTAAAGCTGATCGCGATAACCGTCAGGCCGATCTCTCCGGCGGCTTCCACGGTTGCCTCATAGGCGGGTTTGCCCATGTGGATGTGGCGCACGATGTTTTCGATCTCGACAATGGCATCGTCGACCAGAATACCGGTGACCAGCGTAATCCCCAAAAGGCTGACGGTGTTCAACGAAAACCCCAGATACTGCATCACAAAAAAGGTCGGAATGATCGACAGCGGCAACGCCACAGCCGTAATCAGCGTCGCACGCCAGTTTTTCAGGAACAAGAACACCACAATGATGGCAAGGGCTGCCCCCTCATAAAGCGTTTCCATCGCACTTTGATAATTGCCGTTGGTATATTCGGTGGTATCCTCGATCAGCGTCAGGTTGATGTCGGGATACTGGGCCGTGATTTCGGCCAATTTGGCGCGCACCCCTTCGGAGACGGTCAGGTCGCTGGCCCCGCTGGCACGGAAAACACCGAATGCCACAACAGGTTGACCGTCAAGCGTGGCATAGCTGCGGGTTTCGGACGGGCCATCGATGACCTCGCCCAGATCCCCGATCCGCACGGTGCGGCCCCCGGAAATTGACAACGGCGTGTTGGCAAGGTCGTCAACGCTTGCAGCCCCCCCCAAAGCCCGGATCGAGAACTCCTGTCCGCCGATATCACCACGCCCCCCGCCCAGATCGATGTTTGTCTGGCTCAGTTGGCGGCTGACATCGATGGCCGATACGCCAAAGGCCAGCAAACGGTCGCCATCAAGTTCGACTTTGATCTCCCGGTCGGCCCCGCCCAAACGTGTGATCCGTCCCAATCCCGGGACGCCTTGAAGCTCGCGGGCCAGAACATCGTCGACGAAAAACGATAGATCCTCGATGTTGCGGGTCGGGTCAGACACCGCAAAAGTCATTATCGCCTCTCCGGTCACATCCAGCCGCTGTACAATCGGCTCGGAGATCGCCTCTGGCAAGGTGCCACGCACGCGGGCCACCGCATCTTTAATGTCATTCAACGCGCGATCACTGTCAACGGACAGATCGAATTCGACGGTCGTCGAGGAATGACTGTCGGAGGCAACCGAGGTCATATGCCGGACGCCGGCCACGGCAGCAATCGCATCTTCGACCGGTTTTGTGACCTGCGACACCAACTCGGACGGCGCAGAGCCCGCCTGAGAAATATCAACCGTGATGATCGGCACATCAATATTGGGAAATCGCGTCACAGGCAGCTGAAAGAACGCCACCATCCCGATGACACACAGAACCAGAAAACCCGCCAGCGGAGGCACCGGATTGCGGATCGCCCATGTGGACATGTTCATCTTCTCTACTCCGTTACACTTGATGGCACACGCAACGGCACCGGATTCACAAGATCACCATCCCGAAAAAATTCGCCCGCCCGCGCGATTACCTGATCCCCCTGCGCCACACCGCCAAGCACCTCGCGCCGCCCGTCCGATAGAATGCCGGTGCGCAGCGCACGTTGCTCGACCCGCCCGTCGATAACCAATTTGGTAAAAGCTTGTGACCCGATCGACTGGATCGCACTGGCCGGAACGGTCAGCGCCTCGTACGCGTCGGTCACGACAACAGCCCGCGCGAACATACCAGTGCGCGTATCACCTGAGTTTTCAAAAGATATCCGCACGCTGCCCAGTCGCGTCTGGGGGTCGACTAACGGAGAGATAAGCCGCACCCTGCCCTCGAGCGGCGCAAAACCGGTGATCTGCACAACAGCCGGATCGCCAATTGTGAGGCGCGCAAGATCACTTTCGACCACCCCTGCTTCCAGTTCGACCAGACTGTCGGCAACAATCCGGAACAAAGGCCGCCCCGCGTCGCCACTCAGCCCGCCCAATTGCGCATCACGTGACAGGACAGTGCCCGCAACAGGTGTTACGATTTCCGTCCATGACAGGTTGAGACCCGCCAGATCGAGTGCCGCTTGGGCTTGTGCCACCTGCGCCTTTGCCAACAGCGTTCCCGCAACAGCGGAGCCGACCGTTGCATCCGCACTTCGGGCCTTTGCCGTTGCCTGATCCAGTGTCGCCTGAGCCACATCGCCGCGATTGCGCAAGGTTCTGCTCCGCTCGAGGTCCAGACCCGCTTGCGTCGCGGACACCCGCACCGACACAAGCGCCCCGTTGGCTTGTGCAACGCCGGCGCGCGCCGCCGCAAGATTCGCATCTGCCTGTTCAAGTTGCACGGAAAGCGTTGCATCGTTCAACCGCGCAAGGACTTGCTGTGCCGTGACCTTGTCTCCGACATCGACCAGCAGGGCAGTGATTTCGGGGCCCGAAACCCGAGAATGAATTAAAACCTCCTGCCGCGCCACAAGCGTCCCCGACACAAACGCCGTGCTCTTGATCGCGGTTTGCGTCACCGGTGTGACCTGAACATTGGGCAACGGAGCCCGAACCGGCTCTTGTGACAGCACCCCACTGACCGGCCAGACGGCACAGCCGAGCAAAATAACAACTTTAACAAAGGACGTCATGGGCGCTCACCGATATATTCAGGGGTGGGGAAATCGAAATATTGACGCGAACGACATGTGCCAAAACCTGTTGGGAAACAACTTAAAAGGCCAGCGCGCGACGCAAGGTCGCTTCACAACACAGTCCTGTTTCACGCCCCCGCCTGTTCCAGCGCCCGCTCGATGCCCAGCGCCAACTTATCAACCAGTTCGTCGATCTGCGGCTCTTCGATGATAAACGGTGGCGCAAGCAGAACGTGATCGCCGGTTTGGCCGTCGATCGTACCGCTCATCGGATAACAGATAAGCCCCGCTTCA
>JBLIFE010000297.1:0-3079 GCA_047633515.1 Paracoccaceae bacterium
CCGCTGTCGGAGAGACCTTGCGCAAGGTCATCTTGTGACGGCAGCCGCAAGGCCAGTGCCCGAAAGGCCGGGTCCAGCGTGGCGTTGCCTGCAAGCTGTGCAAGACCATCCAGAAAGGCCGCGTCGGGTGCGGCGTGATCGCGGATCATCGCCATCAGCGTTTCCTTGGCGAGGGCGCGCCCGGCTTCCCATTTGTTGAACGGGTCGGTGTCGTGGGCCAGAAGCAGCGCGCGGTCGTGATCCGAGATTTGCCGCTCAAGGATCACCGGCGCGGAAAACCCCCGCAAAAGCGACGCGACAGGGCGCGCGCCCAACCCGTCAAAAGAGACGCTGTGCCGTTCGCCGGTAATCTCTATCAGCGTGGTGGGAACAACCTCGTCGCCGTCGGGGGAGATCAACCCGAGCGCCATCGGGATCACCTGTGGTGCTTTTTCGGGCTGTCCGGGGGTCGGGGGGGTGCTTTGCTCGAAGGTCAGTGTGAACGTGCCGTCCTCGAACGTCTCGGTGACCTTCAGGCGCGGTGTTCCGGCCTGCGTGTACCAACGCTTGAACTGGGACAGATCGCGCCCGGTGGCATCCTCGAACACGGTCAGCCAGTCCTCGATTGTGGCGGCATCACCGTCGTGACGGTCGAAATACAGCGCGAGTGCCGCGCCGTAGCCCACATCGCCCACAAGCGACTTGAGCATGCCGATCACTTCGGCGCCTTTTTCATAAACGGTCGCGGTATAGAAGTTGTTGATCTCGATATAGCTGTCAGGGCGCACGGGGTGGGCGAGCGGGCCGTTATCCTCGCGGAACTGCCGCGCCCGCAGTGCCATAACACTTTCGATCCGTTTCACCGCATGGCTGCGCATATCGCCCGAGAATTGCTGGTCGCGAAACACGGTCAGCCCCTCCTTCAGGCACAGCTGGAACCAGTCGCGACAGGTGATCCGGTTGCCGGTCCAGTTGTGGAAATATTCGTGTGCAACGATGCCTTCGATGAATTCATAATCCCGGTCGGTGGCAGTTTCGGGGCTGGCGAGTACGTATTTGGAGTTGAAGATGTTCAACCCCTTGTTCTCCATCGCACCCATGTTGAAATCATCGACGGCAACAATATTGAACAGATCAAGGTCGTATTCGCGCCCGTAGACCTCTTCGTCCCACTTCATCGAGCGGATCAGGGCGTCCATCGCATAGTCGCATTTGTCTTCGTCGCCGGGGCGGACATAAATGTTCAAACCGACATCGCGACCGTTCATTGTTGTGAACCGGTCCGAATGGGCGATCAGATCGCCGGCCACCAGCGCAAAAAGATAGGCCGGTTTGGGCCATGGATCGTGCCATTCGGCAAAGCCCGTGCCGCTGGCGCCGGGGTTGCCGTTCGAAAGCAGTACCGGTGGCGTGCCCTCGATGCGCACGGTAAAGGGCGCCATCACATCGGGGCGGTCGGGATAGAAGGTGATCTTGCGAAAGCCCTCTGCCTCGCATTGGGTGCAATACATGCCGTTCGACATATAAAGCCCGTTCAGCGAGGTGTTTGCCTGCGGGTCGATCTCGACCTCTGCTTCGAACACGAACGCGCCCTCGGGGACATCGCAGGTCAGGCCGGCGTCGGTGATGTCGGGCGCGATCACCTGACCGTCGATGCGCGCCGAGATCAGGGTTACGCCTTCGCCGTGCAGGAAAAACGGCTCTTTTGGTAAGCCGGTGCCGGTTGGTGACGACGGCTGTGATGACGGCTGTGATGACGACTGTGATGACGCGGTGACGCGGGGCGAAAACGCGATGCGGCTGCGCACGCGCGTGGCGGTCGGATCAAGCACAAAGGTCAACGCGACACTCTGGATTGTCCAGCCAAAGGGACGGTACTGTGACAGATGAATGGTTTGGGGGGCGGCATCGCGCATCGGAGTTCTCCTTGAGATTGTGTGGCAGGCTAATCTCCTGCGGGCTGGCTGCAAGGTGATTTTGAACCGCCCTGCGTGCAGCGTGCGCTGAAACGCGATTTCGCTCCTTTCCTGAAACCGGTGTCGGGCTATGTCGCAGTGCGGTAAGCCGAGAGCGATGCCCGCCATAGCAAACAACCCCGACAGCAAACGGAACCCTGACATGCCACGCTCTGACAAGCCCCGAAAACCTGCGAAATCCGATCTGCCGCAAAAGACCTGCGTCACCTGCGGGCGCCCGTTCACGTGGCGCAAAAAATGGGAAAAAGTCTGGGACGAGGTGCGGTATTGCTCAGAGCGGTGCCGGCGCGCGCGTGCAACAGCCCACTAGCCCGTCGGAACCTTGCGCCACAGAGCCGGCGCGCTTCGGGCCTGCGACAAAGGGGGCCGATATGCAGGGAGCCAATTGCGGTGGCGTGCATTCGTGACTAACGTCATGCTGCAGGTGCAAAAAGGCCGGCTTGTGCGTCTGGTCCGCCCGGAAATTTGAGGGATATTATGGTAGATCGTATTGAAAAGAGCGGACTTTCCGTTGATGTGGAGCTGGCAGAGTTTATCGAGGCCGAAGTATTGCAGGGGCTGACGATCACTCCTGATGCGGTCTGGGCCGGGCTTTCGGCGCTGGTGCAGGCGTTCGGCCCCAAAACAACAGAGCTTTTGACCCGCCGTGATACGCTTCAGTCACAGATCGACGACTGGCACATTTCGCACCGCGCGCAGGCCCATGACGCCGCCGCCTACCGCAGTTTTCTTGAGGAGATCGGGTATCTTGTGCCCGAGCCCGAGGGGGTGATGATCAATCCCTCAAATCTTGACAGCGAAATCAGTGCGGTGTGCGGCCCGCAACTTGTGGTGCCCGCAACCATCCCGGGCTATGCGTTGAATGCGGCAAATGCGCGGTGGGGGTCGCTTTATGACGCACTTTACGGCTCCGATGTGCTGGGAAGCCGCCCGACGTCACAAGAGTTTGACCCCGCGCGCGCCGCACAGGTCGTGGCGTGGTCCAAGGCGCATCTCGACAAGGTCGTGCCGCTCACCAAAGGAAGCTGGTCAGACATCGTGACCATGGCCCCGTCGGCAGGCAAGCTGATGATGATCGCCGGCAAGGGCACGACCGGGTTGAAAGACCCCAGCCAGTTTGTCGG
>JBLIFE010000298.1:0-3013 GCA_047633515.1 Paracoccaceae bacterium
CTGTTGAGCGGTGCGGTGAGCAACGCGCTGAACATGCCTTCGGTAACGGCCGAGGAAGCCAAGGTCATGGGGCCTTGGTTGAAACTGGCCGAGCATCTGGGGGCCTTTGTCGGGCAATTGACGGACGAGCCGATCAAGGCGGTCAATATCCTGTATGACGGGACAGTCGCCGAGATGAACCTTGATGCGCTGAATTGTGCGGCGATTGCGGGGTTGATGAAGGCAAGTAATCCGGACGTGAACATGGTTTCGGCGCCGGTTCTGGCCAAGGATCGCGGGATCAAGGTCAGCCGGACAACGCAGGCAAAGACCGGCGTGTTCGATGCGTATATCAAGGTCACGGTGGTCACCGACAAACGCGAGCGGTCGATTGCGGGCACGGTGTTTTCGGATGGCAAGCCACGGTTTATCCAGATCAAGGGCATCAATATCGATGCCGAGGTCGGGGCGCACATGCTTTACACCACAAATATCGACGTGCCGGGGATCATCGGTGGCTTGGGTCAGACCCTTGGCGAGAACGGCGTAAACATCGCCAACTTTACGCTGGGGCGTGCAGATCGGGGCAGCGACGCGATTGCGCTTTTGTACGTGGACGATGCGATCCCTGAGACAGTTGTTGCCAAGTTGGTCGCGACGGGCATGTTCCAGTCGGTCAAGCCGCTGGCATTTGCGGTGTCATAGCCGCTTTCGCGGGCTTTTTCCAAGACAACAAGCTTTTGACGGGCGCTTCCTGCGGGTTTCGGGGTGGCGCCCGTTTTCGATTTTGTGACAGGGGTGGTTGCGGAAATGGCAAAGCAACCGGATAGGGAGCGTTATGCGGGTTTATGCGATCGGAGATATTCACGGGCAACTGGAGTTGTTGCGCGCAGCCCACCGGCGCATCGCACTTGACCGGGCGTTGTGGGGTGACATGGATGCGCCGGTGGTGCATTTGGGGGATTTTTGCGACCGTGGGCCGGACGTGTCCGGTGTTCTGGATCACCTGATTGCGGGTGCTGATGCAGGCGCACCTTGGGTTTTCTTGCGGGGAAATCATGACCGTATGATGGCGTATTTTTTGTGTGATGCCGAAAGGCGAGATCCGCTGAGAGATGATTTGTACTGGTTGCAAGCCACAATTGGTGGTCGCGCAACGCTTGAATCTTACGGGGTGGATGCAAGCGAGGGCCGCGCCATTGCGGATATCCACGCCCAAGCGGTTGCAAGTGTTCCCGCGCGGCACAGGCTGTTTCTGGAGGGGCTGCATCCGTCGTGGTCTGTGCCGGACGTGTTCTTTTGCCATGCCGGTGTACGGCCGGGGGTCGCACTGGACCAGCAGATCGAGGATGATCTTGTGTGGATCCGCGAACCGTTCCTGTCGGATCGTCGTGATCACGGCGCGCTGGTGGTGCACGGACACTCGCCGGTGAGACAACCAACCCTGTATGCGAACCGTTTGAATATCGACACGGGGGCTGCTTATGGCGGGCCATTGACGGTGGCTGTTGTCGAGGACGGGCACGTTTGGTGGCTGTCTGACGAGGGGCGCACACAACTATTTGTAACGGGCTAGCGTCTTAGGATGGCTGAATGGCGCCGCAGCCTGGCGGATGTTTGGCAGCGCTGTGTGCGGTAAGTTGTCGGAATTTCGGAAAAAATTGTTGACGGCCCACGGTCGGGGCATCCTATAGTCCATACAGACCCGAAAATCGGGCGGACGCGCAATGTCGTGTCATGGGGAGGAGATCGTCGATGGCCGAAATCACACCTAAGGGTGAGGAATGTTCTATTCCGGGGCTTTTGCGCCGCAATGCACGCATTTTTGGTGACCGACCAGCCTATCGTGAAAAAGAATACGGCATCTGGCAAAGCTGGACGTGGTCACAGGCTTTGGTCGAAGTCGAGGGTATGGCGCTGGGCCTGTTGGACCTTGGCTTGGGCGAGGGCGAACATGTTGCTGTCATCGGGCGCAACCGGCCCGAGCTTTACATGGCGATGATTGCCGCAGAGATGGCGGGCGGGGTTCCGGTGCCGCTGTATCAGGACGCAGTCGCCGAAGAGATGACCTATGTCATGGAGCATTGCGGCGCGCGCTTTGTCATTGCCGGTGATCAGGAGCAGGTCGACAAAGTCATCGAGGTGCAAGAGCGTCTGGGGGCGATCGACCATATCCTGTATTTAGATCCACGCGGATTGCGCCGGTATGATCACACGCGTCTTCATGATCTGCGGCAGGTCATGGCACAGGGCCGGAAGGCAGCGGACCGGTTGGAGCCCGAACTGACGGCGCGTCAGGCCAAGCTGGATTACGACAGCACTTGTGTGATGCTTTACACCAGCGGCACAACCGGCAAGCCCAAGGGCGTTGTGCTGTCAAACCGTAACATCATCGAGACCTCGAAAAACTCCGGCCACTTCGATCATTTGCAAGCCGAAGACGAGGTGCTGGCCTATTTACCGATGGCGTGGGTTGGGGACTTCATCTTTTCCATCGGGCAGGCGACATTCACGGGCTTTTGCGTGAATTGCCCCGAAAGCCCCGAGACAATGATGACCGACCTGCGCGAAATCGGGCCGACCTATTATTTTGCGCCGCCGCGTGTGTTCGAGCAGCAATTGACGAATGTGATGATCCGGATGGAAGATGCCAGCCGGATCAAGAAGTGGCTTTTTGACCGGTTTATGGCCGTGGCCAAACGGGTTGGCCCCGCGATCCTTGATGGCAAACCCGTGGGTGCAGTTGACCGGCTGGCCTATCGGCTGGGCGAAATACTGATTTACGGGCCGCTCAAGAACACGCTTGGGTTCAGTCGCATCCGGGTTGGCTATACCGCCGGAGAGGCGATCGGCCCCGAGATTTTCGACTTTTACCGCTCGCTCGGGATAAACCTGAAACAGCTTTATGGACAAACCGAAGCCAGCGTGTTCATCACGCAGCAAAAAGATAACGAAGTGCGCGCCGATACGGTGGGCACACCGACACCCGGTGTCGAATTGCGTATCGCCGAGAATGGCGAGGTGTTTTATCGCT